>DASQIQ010000236.1:0-5879 GCA_035631495.1 Micropepsaceae bacterium | reverse complement strand
CGCCTTGACGTTGCCGCGGCCGTCCAGTTCGACGCCCGCCTGGTCCAGCAGCCCGCGCTTGCGCGGACCCACGAATCCCATTGCCAGAAGCACGAGATCGGCCTTCAGCGGGAAGCTGCTTCCTTCCATTTCCTTCATCTGGAAACGGCCGGAAGGATCCTTCACCCACTCGACCCGCACGCATTCCAGCGCCTCTATTCGGCCCTTGGTCCCGATCGCGCGCTTGGTCAACACCGCCCAATCGCGGTCACAGCCCTCTTCCTGGGAGGATGACGTGCGCATCTTCAGCGGCCAATCGGGCCAGACCAGGGCCTTGTCTTCCTTCTCGGGCGGCTGCGGCAAAATCTCGAGCTGCGTGATCGAGGCAGCGCCCTGCCTATTCGCGGTGCCGATGCAGTCCGAGCCCGTATCGCCGCCGCCGATGACGATGACATGCTTGTCCTTCGCCGTGATGGTGCCGCGCGGCGCGGCGCGGTCTTCATCGTCTCCCGCGACGCGCTTGTTCTGCTGCGTGAGATAGTCCATCGCGAAATGGATGCCGGTCAGCTCGCGGCCCTGCACTTCCAGATCGCGTGGCGCTTCGGCGCCGCAGGACATCACGATGGCGTCGTAGCTTTCCATCAGCGATTTCAGCGAAATGGTGACGCCCACTTCCACGCTGGCACGGAACTCGACGCCTTCGGCCTCCATCTGGCGCATGCGGCGGTCGATGTGCCGCTTCTCCATCTTGAAATCGGGAATGCCGTAGCGCAGCAGCCCTCCGACGCGGTCGCTTTTCTCGAACAAGGTCACCGCGTGCCCCACGCGCGCCAATTGCTGCGAGCAGGCGAGTCCCGCCGGACCCGAGCCGATCACCGCGACGCGTTTTCCGCTCTTATTCGGCGCGAGATAGGGATGGATCCAGTTCTCCTCCCAGCCGCGGTCGACGATCTCGCATTCGATGGTCTTGATGGTCACCGGATTGTCGTCGATGTTGAGCGTGCAGGACGCCTCGCAAGGCGCAGGGCAGATGCGGCCGGTGAATTCCGGAAAATTGTTGGTGGAGTGCAGCGTTTCCAGCGCCACCTGCCACTGATCGCGATAGACCAAATTGTTCCAGTCGGGGATCATGTTATTGACCGGGCAGCCGGTGTGGCAGAATGGGACACCGCAATCCATGCAGCGCGCCGCCTGCATCGCCACCTCCCCATAGGGCAGCGGCTTGACGAATTCCGTCCAGGTTTTCTTGCGCGCGGCGGGCTTGTCATAGCCGCGATCGTGGCGCGCGATTTCGATGAAGCCGGTCGGTTTACCCATGATCGGGCATTACTCCGCCGCCTGCATCGCGCGGTCTCTTTCCAGATCTTTCAGAGCGCGGAAATAATCCGCCGGCATCACCTTGACGAAATGTTTGAGCGCATCGTCCCAAGTTTCGAGCAGCATGCGGGCTCGTGCACTGCCGGTATAGAGAAGATGGCGCTCGATCAGGATGAGCAGGCGCTCGGCATCGAAACGCAGCATATCGCCCAACCCGCTGTCATAGGCGGAGATCGAACGCTGCCGGGGCCGCTCCGGGTCGTCCAGCGCGCCCGATGCCGGCGCAATGGCTTCGAGCTTCACCATCGCGTGGTTGCACAGATCGCGGAACCGGCCCCTGGGGTCATAGACATAGGCGATGCCGCCCGACATGCCGGCGGCGAAATTGCGCCCCGTATCGCCCAAAACGGCAACGACACCACCGGTCATATATTCGCACGCATGATCGCCGGTGCCTTCCACGACCGCGACGGCGCCCGAATTGCGCACCGCGAAGCGTTCGCCCGCGACGCCTTCGAAATAGGCCTCGCCCGCGACGGCGCCGTAAAGCACCGTATTGCCGATGATGATGTTCTCGGTCGGATCGCGGCGCGCTTGTTTGGGCTGGCGTACAACCACGCGGCCGCCGGAAAGTCCCTTGCCGACATAGTCATTGGCATCGCCCACAAGATCCAGGCTGACGCCGCGCGCCAGGAACGCGCCAAAACTCTGCCCCGCGGTGCCGGTGAGCATGACCGCGATGGTATCCTCGGGGAGACCCGCATGGCCGTAGCGTTTGGCGACCTCGCCCGAGAGCATGGCACCCACGGTGCGGTTGACGTTGCGGATGGAGCGCTCGACGCGCACCGGCTCGCCTTTTTCCAGGGCCGGTTTCGCGGCAGCGATGAGTTCGTGATCGAGCGCCTTTTCCAGCCCATGGTTCTGCTGTTCGCGATTGTAGATCGCGACACCGGGCTTCGCCGGCATTTGATACAGCACTTTGGTGAGGTCCACCCCACCCGCCTTCCAATGGGACAGCACGCGTGTCGTATCGATGCGGTCCACGCGTCCGATCATCTCGTTGAAGGTGCGGAAACCGAGCTTGGCCATGATCTCGCGCAGCTCTTCAGCAACGAAGAAGAAGTAATTGATCGCGTGCTCGGGCGTGCCGGTGAATTTCTTTCTTAAGACCGGATCCTGCGTCGCCACACCCACCGGGCAGGTGTTGAGGTGGCATTTGCGCATCATGATGCAGCCGAGCGCGATCAGGGGCGCGGTCGCAAAGCCGAACTCGTCGGCGCCGAGGATCGCGCCGATGGCGACATCGCGGCCGGTGCGCAAACCGCCGTCCACCTGGACGGCAATCCGTCCGCGCAAGCCGTTCAGCACCAGAGTCTGCTGCGTCTCGGCGAGCCCGATCTCCCAAGGAGAGCCGGCATGGGTGAGCGAGGTCAACGGTGACGCCCCCGTGCCGCCCTCATAGCCTGCAATGGTCACATGGTCGGAGCGCGCTTTGGAAACGCCGGCGGCCACCGTGCCCACGCCGACTTCGGAAACCAGCTTGACCGAAATGCGTGCGCGCGGATTGGCATTCTTCAGATCGTGGATGAGCTGCGCCAGATCCTCGATGGAGTAAATGTCGTGATGCGGCGGCGGCGAGATCAGCCCCACGCCCGGCGTCGAATGGCGCACCTTGGCGATGTCCTTGCTCACCTTATGGCCCGGCAATTGACCGCCTTCGCCGGGCTTGGCGCCTTGCGCGATCTTGATCTGCAGATCATCGGCATTGACGAGATATTCGATGGTCACGCCAAACCGGCCCGACGCCACCTGCTTGATAGCGGAGCGCATGGAATCGCCGTTGGGGAGCCGTTTGTAGCGGTCCGACTCTTCGCCGCCCTCCCCCGTGTTCGAGCGGCCGCCGATCCGGTTCATGGCGATGGCGAGCGTGGTGTGGGCCTCACGGGAAATGGAGCCAAAGCTCATCGCACCAGTCGAGAAGCGCTTGACGATTTCGGACGCGGGTTCGACTTCGTCCAACGAAAGCGGCTTGTCGGCCCATTTGAACTGCATCAGCCCGCGGATGGTGAGCAGCCGCTCATTCTGTTCGTTGATTCCTTGCGCGAAGGCTTTGTAGTCGTCCGGCAGATTGCCGCGCACGGCATGCTGCAGCTTCGCCACCGAGTCCGGCGTCCAGGCATGATCCTCGCCGCGGACGCGGAAGGCGTAGTCGCCGCCGACATCGAGCATGCTGCGGTAGATCAGGCTATCGCCATAGGCGTCCTTATGCCGGCGCACGCATTCCTCGGCGATTTCCTTGAGGCCGATGCCTTCGATGGGCGTGGCCGTCCCGGTGAAATATTTCTCGACGAAATTGGAAGAGAGACCCACAGCATCGAAGATCTGTGCGCCGCAATAGGATTGATAGGTCGAGATGCCCATTTTGGACATCACCTTCAAAATCCCTTTGCCGACCGCCTTGATGTAGTTCTTCTGCATGTCATAGGGCTTGACCGGAAGCCCCATCTGCATGCGGACCTGCTCCAACGTCTCGAATGCGAGATAGGGATTGATCGCTTCGGCGCCGTAACCCGCCAGCGCGCAGAAATGATGCACCTCGCGCGCCTCGCCAGTCTCGACCACGAGACCCGTTTGCATGCGCAAGCCTTGGCGGATCAAATGATGATGCACGGCCGCCGTCGAGAGCAGCGCGGGGATAGGAATGCGATCCGCCGAAACCGCACGGTCAGACAAGATGAGGATGTTGTTGTCGGCGAGCACCGAGTCGGTGGCTTCGCGGCAGATGCGGTCGACGGCTCGCTCCAGCCCATCGGCGCCTTCGGAGGCGGGCCAGGTGCAGTCGAGCGTGGCGGTGCGGAAGGCGCCGTCCAGCAATTCGGAAATCGCGCGGATCTTTTCGAGGTCCGCATTGGTCAGCACGGGCTGGGTGACTTCCAGACGCTTATGCGAGCCCGCATCGCGCCCGAACAGATTGGGCCGCGGCCCGATAATCGAGACGAGCGAGGTCACCAGCTCCTCGCGTATGGCGTCGAGCGGCGGGTTCGTCACCTGCGCGAAGTTCTGGTGGAAATAATTGTAGAGCAGTTGCGGGCGCTTGGAGAGCACCGCAATCGGCTTGTCGGTGCCCATCGAGCCGACGGGATCATCCCCTTCCTTCGCCATCGGCTCGAGGAAGAATTGGATGTCCTCCTGGGTGTAGCCGAAGGCCTGTTGGCGATCGAGCAACGCCGAGGGCTCGTTGGAAGCGGCTATCAGCGGCGTCTCGGGCAGATCGGGCAGCTCATGCAGCTTGAACTGCGTGTGCTTCAGCCATTCCTCATAAGGCTCGGCCTCCGCAAGCGTGCGCTTGATCTCTTCGTCCTCGATGATGCGGCCCTGCTCGGTGTCGATGAGGAGCATCTTTCCGGGCTGCAGCCGCCATTTGCGGATGATCTTCTCTTCCGGAATCGGAAGCACGCCGCATTCCGAGGCCATCACGACATGGTCGTCGTCCGTGACGACGAAGCGCGCCGGCCTGAGGCCGTTGCGGTCCAATGTCGCGCCGATCTGGCGGCCATCGGTAAAGGCGATGTCCGCCGGTCCGTCCCAGGGCTCCATCAGCGCCGCGTGATATTCGTAGAAGGCCTTGCGCTTGGGATCCATCAGCGGATTGCCCGACCAGGCTTCCGGAATCAGCATCATCATGGCGTGCGAAAGCGGGTAGCCACCCGCCACCAGAAGTTCGAGCGCGTTGTCGACGCAGGCGGTGTCCGACTGTCCGTGCGGGATCAGCGGCCACATCTTGTCGAGGTCGGGACCAAGCAGATCGGATTCCATGGTGCGGCGGCGGGCATTCATCCAATTGACGTTGCCCCGCACCGTGTTGATCTCGCCATTATGGGCGATGAAGCGATAGGGATGCGCCAACTTCCATGACGGGAACGTGTTGGTGGAAAAGCGCTGATGCACCAGCGCGAGCGCCGACTGCGTCAGCGGATTTTGCAGATCGCAATAGAACCCCTCCACCTGAGGGGCGAGCAGCAAGCCTTTATAGACGACGGTCCGGGTCGAGAAGGAGGGCATATAGAACTGCGTCAGGCCCGGCAGCCGGTGCTTCTTGGCCAGCTCGGCGAGGGGGTTCTGGGTCTGCTTGCGGATCGTCAGGAGCTTGCGCTCGAAGGCATCCTGGTCCTTGACGCGCGGTCCCCGGCCAACGATCGCCTGGCGGATGACAGGCATCTGCTCCAGCACGGTCGTGCCAAGGCCCGTGGTGTCGGTCGGCACATCGCGCCAGCCCAGCAGGGTCTGACCCTCGACCTTGATGAAATGGGCAAAACGGCGGATCGCGAAATCCCGCGCCTTGGCGTCCTGAGGCAGGAAGCACATCGCCACGGCGTAATGGCCCGGCGGCGGGAGAGCGACCTTGTTCTGGTCGGCCCAATCGCGGAGCAGCAGGTCGGGGGTCTGGATCAGACAGCCGGCGCCATCTCCCACTAGCGGGTCGGCGCCGACGGCCCCCCGATGGTCGAGATTCAGCAGAATCTGCAGAGCGTTGCGGATGAGGTCGTTCGATTTGCGGCCCTTGATATTGACCACAAACCCGA
>DASQIQ010000235.1:0-5984 GCA_035631495.1 Micropepsaceae bacterium | reverse complement strand
TATCGCACCCTGACGGCGGCGGATTCGGCCGTGATGGTGATTGACGCCGCCAAAGGCATTGAAAGCCAAACCCGCAAATTGTTCGAAGTCTGCCGGTTGCGCGACATCCCGATCATGACCTTCATCAACAAGATGGACCGAGAGGCGCGCGATCCCTTCGAATTGATCGACGAGATCGCCGACCAGCTTCAGCTCGAATGCGCTCCGCTCAACTGGCCGGCGGGATCGGGACTCAATTTCCGCGGCGTCTTTGACTTCGAGAGCAGCGAATTCGTCAAATTCGCGCCAGGTGAGCCGCGCGGCGCCGACCTTTCCGCCCTCTCCGAAGAAGAGCGCGCCAAGCTGAAAGAGGATGTCGAGCTGGTACGCCATGCCTCCGCGCCATTCGATCTTTCAACCTATCGCGGCGGACATATGACGCCGGTCTTTTTCGGCGCGGCGCTGAAGAATTTCGGCGTGCGCGGGTTGCTTCAGGCGCTCGGCCGCCTCGCGCCGCCGCCGCGGCCGCAAGCAGCCCAGCCGCGCGAGGTTCGCCCTTCCGAAGATCAGGTCACCGGCTTCGTCTTCAAAGTGCAGGCCAATATGGACCCCAATCATCGCGACCGGGTGGCGTTCCTGCGGCTCTGTTCAGGACGTTTCCGTCGCGGCATGAAGCTGAAACAGTCCGGCACGGGCAAGATGATCGGCGTGCACAATCCTATCCTGTTCTTTGCCCAAGAGCGCGAGGTCGTCGATGAAGCCTGGCCCGGCGACATCATCGGCATTCCCAACCATGGCGTGCTGCGCGTCGGCGATACCCTGACCGAGGGAGAGTCGCTCGTCTTCACAGGCATTCCCAATTTCGCTCCCGAAATCCTGCGCCGCGTGCGCCTGTTCGATGCGATGAAAGCCAAGCATCTCAAGCGCGCGCTGGAGAGCCTGGCGGAGGAGGGCGTGACGCAGGTGTTCAAGCCGCTGATCGGCGCGCAATGGACGGTGGGTGTGGTCGGGCAGTTGCAGCTCGACGTGCTCAAGAGCCGGCTCCAGGCGGAATATGGCCTGGATGCGGATCTGGAAGCTTCGCCCTATGAGACCGCGCGCTGGATCGACGGCTCCCCGGACGAGGTGGTGACGTTCCGCGACGCCAATCGCGGCCAGATGGCCGAAGACCGGGACGGCGCGCCGGTGTACCTCGCCAAGAGCGCCTGGGAACTCGGCTATGTGGGGGGGAAGTTTCCCAACATCAAATTCCTGAAGACCCGCGAGCGCAGCCACGCCGAAGCGGCGTAATAAGCCCCCTCACCCTGCTCGTGCTCCATTCGCGTGCTCAGGAGCACTCGCTTCCCTCTCCCACGAGGGGAGAGGGAAGTAAGAAATTCGCACCGACAATCTCCCCTCTCCCCTTGTGGGAGAGGGTGGTTCGCGCAAGCGAACCGGGTGAGGGGTGATTACTTCACTCCCCGTCCACGATCGCCCAATCATTGGGATAGAAGCCGTTGAAGCCGGTGCGCAGCGCGATCGAATAGGCGCCCATATTTTCGAACACGATGTAGTCGTCCTGCTGGATCGATTTGGGCAGCAGCAGCGGGCGTGGCAGCACGTCAAGCGTGTCGCAAGTGGGTCCGAAGATCTTGAACGGTTTCAGCTCGCCGCGTCTCTCGCGCACCCGTCCGCTCGGGCCGAAGCCCAAGACGCGCCGCGGATAGTCGGCGGTCCAGGCCGGAACCGCGAGCTCATCGAAGCTGCCATAGATGCCGTCATTCAGGAACAGCTGGTCGTCACGCCTGAGGATCACCCGCGTGATCAGGGAGACTCCTTCGGCGCAGAGCGCACGGCCGGGCTCGCAAAACACATCGCCGCCCTCCTCGACCGGGAATGTCGAAATCGCTTCGCGGACGGTGTCGAAATACCAATGGAAGGGCGGCACGTCGTTGCCCAGATAGGGCCCGGGGAAGCCGCCGCCGATATCGAGGGCGCTGATCGTCACGCCTCCCCCAACCGCGGCGCGGCGCGCCAGCTCGACCGCTTGCGCATAGGTGAACGGGCTCAGGCATTGCGAGCCGACATGAAAGGTGATCGCCGGCTTCGCGCCCGCGCCGGCAATGCGCTTCAACAGCCGCGCGGCATTGGCCGGCGTGGTGCCGAATTTGCTCGACAGTTCCAGCATTGCCCCGCCCAACGGCGTCGCGACGCGGACGAAAATCCGCAACTCCTTGCCGCCATCGGTCTCGGCAAGCAATTTGTCGAGCTCCGGGTCGCAATCGACCACGAAGTCGGTGAGGCCGTGCTGGCGCCACGCGGCGCCTGCTTCACCCGGGATCCGCACCGGCGCCATGAAGTGACAGGTGGAGTCAGGATAGCGGCCACGGATAAGCTCGATTTCGGCCAGCGAGGCCGTGTCGAAATGGCGGATGCCCGCCTCATAGATCTGATCCAGAACATGGGCGACGGGATTTGCCTTGACGGCGTACATCGTCGTGCCCGGAAAGTGCTGGAGAAACCGCCCGACGGCGGCGCGAAACCGCGCCGGATGCAGCACATAACTCGGCAGAGTCGGACGTGTCGCTTCTATGACAGAGGCGAAGGATGGGTAATGGGAGAGCGCTTGGCTCGCGCGGGGCGCCGATTGCAAATTCATGACTGCAACCCCAAAGCGTGGGGCCGCTTCTTAGTCGGGCGGGTCAAAAGGGTCAAGGACGCAGGGAACGGTCAACTGCTGCAATCGCCGCTCATCGGGTCACGCGGGATGCCCAGCGTGCCCTGCACCATTTTTTCGTGATCCGGGCTCGTGATCTGGTCCATCGCCTGGACGGCAAACTTGAAATCATCGGATTTGCAGGATTTGAGGCCCGCTAAAGCGCGCTTGATATTGTCGGTCTCGATGCCGGAAATGATCTTCTCGGGATCGTTCTTGGCGTGGGTCCGGATGAATTGCTCCAGGCTGGCGCGCAGACGCTGATAGCGCGCTTCCTTGTCCTTGGCCAAGGCGACGCGGCAGACATCCAGCTCCGCGTGGTAGACGCGCATCAGCATATATTCGCAGGCGATCGAGGTTTGCGCCCAGGCGCCAGCCACCGGGGTCAGCGCGAGCGCTGCTGCCAACAACCACGAAATCGAAGCCCTACGCATGCAAATCTCCTCAGGGAGTCGTTCTAAAAACGCATCCCGTATTAAAAGGGTTCTCAGCAGGAAAAATTCAAGAGGGCGGCACCGCGGTCCGGCGCGCTCTGAGATCGCGGATCGTGACGCGCCCGTCCACCGAAGGCTGATAGACATCACTGATTTCGTGAAGCGCGGTTTGGATTTCGGCCACCGAAATATTCGGCGCCACGTCGAACGCGTCCACGCCGACGCGCGTGAAGAAGGCGATCTGGTCCAGGAGGAAATGGCCGGTAAGACGGATTTCGCCTCCATAGCCGAGGCGGGTGCGCAGAAGGCGGGCGGCCGAAAAGGCGCGTCCGTCCCTGAAAGCGGGGATGTGCAGCACGACGAGGGCAAGCTTGGGAAGACAGGGTTGGAGTTCTTGCGGCGATTCGCCCGACTCCAGACGGACGCCGAGCGGTTGCTCGCGCGCCAAAATACGATCGCGTTCCGCGAGGAAGCGCTTGAGCGAAACGATCACGGGGCCGTCCGGCAGATGCTCCCCGTCCGCCACCGGCGTGAACGAATCTTCGACGATGCTGGCAGCCTTAACGAGCATAGAGGCGCTCCTTGAAGGGCTGCGCGCCCACGCGGCGATAGGTGTCGAGGAAACGTTCGCTGTCGCTGCGAAGATTCTTATAGGTGTCGATCACATTCTCGACAGCATCCACGATTCCTTCCCGATCGAAGCCGGGTCCGAGAATTTCGCCGAGCGAGGCATCTTCCGCGCCCGAACCCCCGAGCAGGATCTGGTAATTCTCCACGCCTTTGCGGTCGACGCCCAATATGCCGATATGACCGACATGGTGATGGCCGCAGGCATTGATGCAGCCGGAGATCTTGATCTTCAGCTCGCCCAGATCCTGCTGGCGCTCGAGATCGGCAAAGCGTTTGGCGATCGCGGTTGCGATTGGAATCGAGCGTGCATTGGCCAGGTCGCAATAATCCAGGCCCGGGCAAGCGATGATGTCGGTGACGAGCCCATAATTCGGCGTTGCCAGATTGAGCGCCTCGAGCCTTTGCCACAGCGCGAACAAATCGGCTTCCCGCATGTGCGGCAGGACCAGGTTCTGCTCATGCGTGACGCGGATTTCGGCCTGGCCGAAAGCATCCATGATGTCGGCGAGGCCATCCATCTCGTCCGATGAGCAATCGCCCGGCGTCTCGCCAATGGTCTTGAGCGAGACCGTCGCGATAGCATAGCCCGGCATTTTGTGGGCGTGCACATTGGTCTTCACCCAATTGGCGAAATCGCGATTGCCGCGCTTGGCGGCTTCGAACGCCGCATCGCCCGAGGCGAGCGTCGCGAAATCGGGGGGCGCGAAATAGGCCGCGATGCGCGTGATCTCGCTTTGCGGAAGCTGAAGCACGCCGCTCTTCTTGATTTCGGCGAATTCGTTCTCGACCCGCCGGCGCATCTCCTCGATGCCGATCTGATGCACCAGGATTTTCACCCGCGCTTTGTGGATATTGTCGCGCCGGCCGCTCTCATTGTAGACGCGCATCACCGCTTCCAGAAAGGCGAGGATGTCGCCCTTCGGAACGAAGCTTCCCACCTCATGGCCGATGAAAGGCGTGCGCCCCAAGCCGCCGCCGACAAAGACGCGGTAGCCGATTTCACCGGTCTTGCTGCGCAGGATCTCGATCCCGATGTCGTGCACCATGATGGCCGCGCGGTCGGCGGACGATCCGGAAACCGCGATCTTGAATTTGCGCGGCAGGAAGGAAAATTCCGGGTGCAGCGTCGACCATTGCCGCAGGATTTCCGAAAGGATGCGCGGGTCCTCGATTTCGTCGGCGGCGGCCCCGGCGAAGGGATCGGCGGTGATGTTGCGCACGCAATTGCCGCTCGTCTGCAGGCAATGCATCTCGACCTCGGCGAGCTCGAGCAGCATGTCGGGAACATCGGGCAAACGCGCCCAATGGAGCTGCAGATTCTGGCGCGTGGTGAAATGGCCATAGCCGCGGTCGAATTTGCGCGCGATGAAGGCGAGCTTGCGCAATTGGCGCGCGTTCAGCGTGCCATAGGGAATGGCGATCCGCAGCATGTAGGAATGAAGCTGCAGATAAAGTCCGTTCATCAGGCGCAGCGGCTTGAATTCGTCCTCGGTCAGTTCACCCGCGAGCCGGCGCGCCACCTGGCCCCGGAACTGCTCGGCGCGCTCGTGTACGAGGCGCGCGTCGAATTCGTCATAGCGGTACATTCAAACGCTCTGCTTTCCGAGGTCGAGGCGGACCGTTGGCCCGGCGGCGCGGATCGCTTCGCGCACTTTCACGGGCACCACGACGCCATGTTCCAACCGCACGTCGAAGAGATAGGGCGCCACCACCTCGCGCTTTTGAACCCATTCGGCGGCGCCTGCCAGGGTGGATTCGGCCTCCGAATCGGCAAGCACCTCGGCATCCTGGAGCCGCTGCACCCAACCGCGCGCTCCGTTCCAATAAACGACTTCCCCGACGACGAGGCGATTGGCGGTCAGCACTTGGGGCATCAAGGAGAGTCAGCCTTGTCAAAACCGGCACTAAAATCACACTCCCGGGAGGAGAAATCAAGAGATCACATATTTTCTGTGTGAAAACCAGATTTTCACTGTAAACTTGCGTTAAATATCCTTGGCCACCGCGCTTTCGTGCCAATGGCGCAAAACCAGATATTCCAGCAAAGCCAAGGCGAAGAAGATCGCCACCCCGAGCACGGCCAGCAGGAAGAGGGCCGCGAACATTTTCGCGATCTGCAGCCGATTGCCCGCCTCGATGATGCGCCAGGCGAGCCCGGTCGCGGTACCGGAGCCCGCGCCATATTCGGCGACGACCGTGCCAATGAGCGCCAAGCCCCCCGCGGTCTTCATGCCGTTGAGCAGAAA
>DASQIQ010000234.1:0-2633 GCA_035631495.1 Micropepsaceae bacterium | reverse complement strand
CACTTTGAGCCCCGTCTTGCTCAGTCGGTCGATCAGTTCCACTTTCGTCGCGGTTGGGAGCGAGGCGGGCTCGTTCTGCAATCCGTCGCGCGGTCCAACCTCGACGAGCTTGACCGATTTGGGAATCCGCATCGCCATCACATCCGGAACACGCCGAATCTGGGCGCAATCGGTGTTTCGTTCACAACGGCAAGGCAACGGCCCAGCACGTCGCGCGTGGCGGCGGGCGGGATGACGCCATCATCCCATAGCCTGGCGCTGGCATAATAGGGATGGCCTTGTGTCGAATATTGCTTGCGGATTTCGTCGGCCCGCGCACGTTCTTGCTCAGATTGGGCTTGCGTCTTCGCGCCGTTCGCGTCGCTCTTGATGCGGGAAAGAACCTGGGCTGCCTGTTCCCCGCCCATGACCGAAATGCGCGCATTCGGCCACATGAAAAGGAAGCGCGGGCTATAGGCCCGTCCGCACATCGCATAATTGCCGGCTCCGAAACTGCCGCCGATGATGACGGTGATCTTCGGAACCTCCGCGCAGGCCACCGCCATCACCATCTTGGCGCCATGTTTGGCGATGCCCTCGGCTTCCGCCTTGCGCCCGACCATGAAGCCGCTGGTGTTCTGCAGGAAGAGGAGCGGCACGCGGCGCTGACAGCAGAGCTCGATGAAATGCGTCCCCTTCAGCGCGGCCTCCGAAAGAAGGATCCCGTTGTTCGCGACGATGCCTACGGGGAATCCGAGGATGTGCGCAAAGCCGCAAACCAGCGTCATGCCGTAGAGCGCTTTGAATTCATCGAATTCGCTGCCATCGACAATCCGTGCGATGACTTCCCGCACGTCGTAGATCCAACGCGGGTCCGTGGGTACGATGCCATTGATCTCTTCCGCATCGTAAAGCGGCTTTTTCGGTTCCGGTCGCTGCGCGCCGAGACGCTCGGGACGATGGAGATTTCGGATGATGGTTCGGACCAGCCGCATGGCATCGGCATCGTCCTTGGCGACGTGATCGACCACGCCGGAGAGCCTTGCATGCGTGTCGGCGCCTCCGAGATCTTCGGCGCTGACCACTTCGCCGGTTGCCGCCTTCACCAGTGGGGGTCCGGCAAGGAAGATCGTGCCCTGGCCTTTGACGATGATGCTTTCTTCGCACATCGCCGGAATATAGGCGCCCCCCGCGGTGCATGAGCCAAGCACGGCGGCGACCTGGGGAATCGCCGCAGCCGACATCCGAGCCTGGTTGTAAAAGATGCGCCCGAAATGATCGCGCCCGGGGAAGACTTGATCCTGAAGCGGCAAGAACGCGCCGCCCGAATCGACGAGATAGACGCAGGGCAGCCGGTTTTCGATAGCGATTTCCTGCGCCCTCAAATGCTTCTCGACGGTGAGCGGGTAATAGGTGCCGCCCTTGACCGTCGCATCGTTGGCGACGATCACGCAATCGCGCCCCGAGATGGCACCAATGCCGGTGATCAGCCCCGCGGCGGGTAGCGGGTCCTCATAAACACCGTGGGCAGCGAAGAGGGAGAACTCGAAGAGATCCGCGTTCTTGTCGAGCAGCGCCTCGATACGCGCGCGCGGCAACAATTTG
This sequence comes from Micropepsaceae bacterium, assembly GCA_035631495.1. Lineage (GTDB taxonomy): Bacteria > Pseudomonadota > Alphaproteobacteria > Micropepsales > Micropepsaceae > CAIYRG01. Next base: position 1,049 of record DASQIQ010000234.1, on the reverse strand, counting down.
CCGCGTTCGGTATGGCGTTTGCGTGCCGTTTCGCCACCGCCCAGCCGAATATCCGCGAGGCGCTCGGCAAGGTCTGTGAGCTGCACATCCATCGCCGCCGAATTCTGCAGGAACTCCTTGGAGGCGCGATCGATGCGGGTGCCGAGCACAGTCATTGTCCCACCGTTCCTAGACGAGCTCGATCGCCATCGCGGTCGCTTCGCCGCCGCCGATACAGAGACTCGCAACGCCGCGTTTGCCGCCTCGCTGCTGGAGCGCATGGATCAGCGTGACCAACACGCGTGCCCCCGATGCGCCGATCGGATGGCCGAGCGCGCACGCACCGCCATGCACGTTCACTTTTTCATGCGAAAGGCTGAGATCCCGCATTGCCGCCAGCGTCACGACGGCGAAGGCTTCATTGATCTCGTATAAATCCACCGCATCGGACGTCCAGCCGACGCGTGCCAGAAGTTTGGCGATGGCGCCGATCGGCGCGGTCGTGAACAAATGCGGCGCCTGCGCATGCGTGGCGTGGCCAACGATCCGTGCGAGGACCGGAGTGCCGCGCCGTTTGGCTTCGGCCTCTTTCATGAGAACAAGCGCGGCGGCGCCATCCGATATGGCGCTGGAATTCGCTGCGGTGACCGTGCCCCCCTCGCGGAACGCCGGTTTCAGGAGCGGGATTTTTGCCGGATCGGCGCGGGCCGGAAGCTCATCGACGGCGACCTCTCCACCGTCCGCGCGCACAGGTGCGATTTCGTGCGCGAAGACGCCGGATTCGCTCGCCTTCTTCGCGCGCATCAGCGATTCGGTCGCGAAGCTGTCCTGCATTTGCCGTGTGAATTGGTATTTCTCGGCTGTGTCCTCGGCGAATTTGCCCATCAACGCGCCGCGTTCATAGGCGTCTACGAGACCATCGAGAAACATATGGTCGTACATTTTCCCGTGGCCCATGCGATAGCCGCTGCGCGCCTTGTCGAGAAGATAGGGCGCGTTGGACATGCTCTCCATTCCGCCGGCGATGACGATCTCGGCCGAGCCCGCGAGGATCGCGTCATGCCCCAGCA
>DASQIQ010000233.1:0-9643 GCA_035631495.1 Micropepsaceae bacterium | reverse complement strand
GTGAAGGCGAACCAATTGTCGCGAGGCCGGATGAAACGCTCCTCGACGCGCGTGACGCGCCCGCCCACGATCCAGGCAAGCCCGATCTGGCAGGCATTGCCCGGCTTGGGATTGGCGGTCTCGAAGTCGATGGCGATGGTCTTCATGGCAGCCGTGATTCGCGCGGCCCCAAGGATACGCTTACTGGGAAAAGGATGCCGGAAATGGTGCGATCTAACGCAAGGGCTCCGCATCGACGAGCACCGCCATCAGAAGCGCCGGCTCCTCGCCATAATTCACCCAGCCATGATTGGTGCCGCGCTGGATCAGGACATCGAAGGGTTTCATCTCCACTTCCCCGATGTCCAGCAGCGCCGTCACCTCACCCTTGAGCAGCACGATGTAATCCACCGAATCGGTGCGGTGCATCGAAGGGTGCCGGTCCATGCTCAGCCGCGCATGGCCTGCATTTGCCGCTTCGAACATGCGCGCCATGCGTTTGTCGCGTTCTTCTTTCGTCAGGCCGGCCTCGTTCTTCTCCGGCGCGATCTGGAAAAAGCGGAACATGGTGCCGCCTTCGGGCGGAGGGAGCGGGCAGGGCGGCCCGTCCATCGGGTCCACATCGCCTTCGTTGCTCGCCGGGACGCGCTCGGTCTTCCAGAAATTGATGTGACCGCGGTCGGGGTCGGACGGGTTGGGGATCACGTTCCGCGGTGGTGCGTCGGAGATGACGATCGAACGGCCGTCAGAATCATGGCCGGTGACGATGCGACGGCCCGGATAGAGCGCCATGCATGACTCCCGATTCGAGATCGATCAGGAATCTACCATGTGCCCGTGTTGGGCATGGACGACCAAGGCTCTTTGGGCGGCATCGCGGGACCACGCTGCAACAGCTCGATGGAGACGCCGTCGGGCGAGCGCACAAACGCCATGTGACCATCGCGCGGCGGGCGGAGAATCGTGACGCCGCCATCCATCAGCTTCTGGCAGGTGGCGTAGATATCGTCGACACGATAGGCGAGGTGCCCGAAATTGCGCCCACCCGTGTAATTCTCCGGATCCCAGTTATAGGTCAGCTCCACCATCGGCCCTTTCCGCTCGCGCGCCAGATCCTGGTCGCCGGGCGCCGCGAGGAAGATCAGCGTGAAGCGGCCCTTCTCGCTTTCCTGCCGGCTCATTTCCTTCAAGCCGAGCAAGCCGCAATAGAAAGCGAGGCTTTTGTCGATGTCCGCCACGCGAACCATTGTGTGGAGATATTGCATGTCCGTCTTTCCCGTTTGGAGCGCGTAAATCCGCCCAGATCGGGCGCCACATTATTGGGGACCGTGGCAGAGCGCCAGGATCAGCAGGACCAATCCGGTTGTTTGGGTTAGGCGCCTACCCGCCGTTGCGGCCGCCTGCGGGAGCGCGCTGGGGAATACCGCCGCCGCTGGTGCGCGCGCCTGCCGGCGGAGGCAGGATGGCCGGCTGCGGCCCGAACACTTCCTGCAAAGCATCATGGGCGCATCGTTCCTCGCCATAGGCCGCGCCGCCTGCCCCGCCACCCACGCCAATGGCGCCGATCAGCTGATCGTTCACAATGATCGGCAGCCCGCCCTCCTGCACGTTCAACCCGAACTGATCCATGCGGATCAGCGTCGAAACATCGTCAAAGGCGCGATTGGTCAGCACATGTGAGGGTTCGCGGGTGAGAAGGGCCGTCATGGCCTTCTTCTCGGCGGCTTTCTGATTGATATAGCTTTGGCCGTCCATGCGGTGCTCATGCACCAGCCGCCCGTAGGGATCCAGGATCACGATCGTCGCCGAACCGCCATGCATCTTGGCATTGGCCTGGCAGATATGAGACAGCCGCTCGGCGACTTCCGAAGCGATGGAGAGATGGTCGTGAATGCGCGCGCCATCTTCCGGGCTGATGATGAATTGCGGCGGGATCGGCCCCGAGAAGACAAAGGATTGCGGTTTCTCGGCCGCAATCGTGGCGCCCGCAAAGGCGAGTGCGCCTACGCCTGCGCTCAGTAAGATCGTCCGGACAAATTTCTGCGCGAACATGGTTCCCTCCTGCTGCAAGCGCCTCTCTTCTTGGGCGCCTCGAACCGCGAGATTGCCCGAGCCTCGCATCAAAAGAAAAGGGCCCCGCTTATCGGCGAGGCCCTTCGTCTCGTTCCGCTCGGTCTTATTGGTTTGGTGCTCCACGCCCCCCGGCGCGGCCGGCGCCACCGCCCGCAGGATTGGCGCGCTGCTGCGCCGCCAGGTCAGGCAGCAGCGGCGGCTGCGGGCCGATGACCTGTTCGAGCGCATCGCGGGCGCACAGCTCTTCGCCATAGGTGGCATTGCGTTCCGCCGGGGGGATGCCGCCAACGCCGATGGCGCCAATGAGCTGGCCATTGACGATGATCGGCAGGCCGCCCTCCTGCGTGGTCAGGCCGTAACCCGCCATGTTCTGATTGGTGAAGGGGTCCTGGACGTTGCGGTTGTTCAGTGCGCGCGAGGGCGCGCGAGAGCGTAGCGCCGTCATCGCCTTCTGCTGGGTGGCATTGATCTGGACCCAGCCTTCGCCGTCCATACGGTGCTGATGCACGACCAGGCCATTGGGGTCCAGAATGACAACCACCACCTGGCTGTTGTTTTTCCGGGCGATGGCTTCGCAGGCCTTGGAAAGCTTCTCGGCCGTGTCGGCATTGATTGAGATGTGATCGTGGAGCCGGTCCGCCGCCTTGCCCGAAAGGACGAATTGCTGCGGGACCTGGCCGTTCCCGTCATAGGTCGTGGCCGCGTTCGCCGCCGTGAAGGCGAGCGCCGCCGCCGCGCCCATCAAACTCATCTGAAATCGCATGGATTCCTCCCTCTTCTGATTTGCCGATGCTGGCTCGCATCTTGGGCCAAGAATGGCATGGAGCCGCCAAAGCTTACAAGAAAAGGGCCCCGCGTCGCCGCGAGGCCCTGTTCGTCAGCATGCCCGAGATTACTGGTTCGGCGCGCCGTTGCCGCGTCCGCCGGCGCCGCCCGCGGGTTCGTTGGCGCTGCTGCGCTGCACGTCGGGCAGCAGCGGCGGCTGCGGGCCCATGACTTTGGTGAGCGCGCGCCAGGCGCAGATTTCATCGCTCCACACCGGAACGCGCGGCGCCGAGCCGCCAACGCCGATGGCGCCGATCAGCTGATTGCCATTGATGATGATCGGAAGGCCGCCGGAATTGGCGAAATTGCCAAAGGAATATTGGCGCAGTTCCGAGGCGCGGCCCTGCAGGACCTGGTTCATGACGGTCTTGCTCGGCGCGCGCACGTTCAGCGCCGTTCTCGCCTTCATGAAGGCTGTGTCCACATTGGCCTTACCCTGGCCATCCATGCGGGTGAAATAGACCGGCTCGCCGAATTGGTCGTAAATGACGATGCTGACCTTCACGCCTTCCTTGGTGGCCTCGTCGACGCAAGCCTTGGCGATGGCTTCAGCCGTCGCGATATTGATGCTGTTCTGTTCCATCGTCACTTTTGTCGCGTCGCCGCGAACGACGAATTTGTCGCTTTCGGCCGCCAGCGAGGCGCCGATGATGGCGGTGGCTGTCGCGGCCGCCGCAAGTCCTACATAGAGCTTCATGATTGGTTCTCCGAAGAATCGTGGGATTGCGGGATGGGTCAGCCGTTGCCGCGGCCGGCACCGGCGCCGGCTGCCGCTGCAGGCGGGACGTCGGGCAGGAGCGGCGGCTGCGGGCCCATGACCTTGGTTAGCGCCCGATAGCCGCAGATTTCGTCGCTCCAGACCGGCACTTTCGGGGCGGAGCCGCCGATGCCGATGGCGCCGATGAACTGATTGCCGTTGATGACGATCGGCAAGCCGCCGGAATTGGCGAAATTGCCGAACTGGATCTGACGGGCTTCCGAACCGCCCCGCGCCACGGCGTTCATCGCCGCTTTGCTGGACTGACGCGTGTTGAGCACGGTCTTGGCCTTCATGATCGCGGTCTCGATGGCGATCCGCGCCTGGCCGTCCATGCGGTACATATAGACCGGCTCGCCATACTGATCGTAGATGGCGATGCTGACCTTCACGCCTTCCTTATTGGCTTCGTCGACACAGGCCTTGGCGATGGCTTCGGCGGTCGCGATATTGATGGAATTCTGCTCGAGAAGTTGCTTGGCCGCATCGCCGCGAATAACGAACTTGTCGCTTTCGGCACCCATGGCGGCGCCGACCAAGACGGTTGCCGCGGCGGCAGCCGTCACTGCCATAAACAGCTTCATTGTAATCCCTCCATAGACGATGCTCGCTCCTAAGCATCAAACTCTATTTTGCCTTGTTGCAAGCACGGTTACAACGTGGATTCGGGAACGCGGCGTCACCGGGTTCACATTCCGTTCCAGAGGGTGATGCTGGCGCGGTTGGTCAGCGTCGCCGGCATTTTGCGCCGTCTGTGTTTTGCGCAGGTGAAGCTTTTACGCGGGAGCGCCGGCGGGTTTCTTCCTCGCCCGCCAGATCACCGCATCGACGATGAAATGATGGAAGTTCAGCGTCTGGTTCAAGACGAGAGCGACCATCAGGCCGGTCGCTCCCCACAAGAACGTGCTGTTGATCGCATAATAAACCGGGAACGCCGCCACCAGGCAGAGCAGGAAATAACGCCAGGCGCGGTTCCCCCGCGTCATCTCGAAGAACCAGCTTGGCTGATCCGCCTTCGCTCGCGCGTTCTCATTGAACAGCCAGACCAGCATCAGATATTGCGAGGTGTGCCAGACATTCGTGACCACCCAGCCGCCCGCGATGTCGTCCATCACGACGTAACCGACAATGAAGATCACATAATGGCTCGCCGAGAACATCGTGTGTGCGAGCGGCAGCTCGCCGGCCATGGCTTCGCGCAATCTGCAAATCGCCCACCACACCAGCCCCGCTATGGCAAGTGCGCCGACGCCGTTGGCGAGCGCCACCGGCACCGTCGGTAGCGAAAGCGGCAGGCTCGGATAGATGAAATGATCGGGCGCCGTGGTCAGCCGGTGCAGCAGGCCCCAGAGAGCGACCAAAGCGAACAGGCCTTCGGCGAACAGCGGATGCTCGCGCACGCGAACGCTCGAACGGCGACGGTAAAGCTGCGCTACGCCCCAGCTCTGGCGCAGCGTGTGATACCACTGCCAATAGAAATAGATGGTCGCGACCAGCGCGATGCCAAAGCCGAGCGCAAGCACCGCGGTCGCGCCGATTACCAGCACCGGCAGGCCGAATATCAGGAAGCGATGCGTGCGCAGGCCGATTCTGTCCGGCGCCAGACGCATGAAGGTGGCTGCGACATGCGGATAACCCAAGAGCCAGGAATCGGCGAGCAGGATCAGCGCAAGCGAGGCGGGCTGAAGCGCGATCAGGCCGCCCGCGAGAAGCGAGACAAACGTCAGCCCGCCGATCAGCAAGAGATCGAAATCGCGGTTGCGGAGCCATCCGGCCGCCGGCATAGGCGCGGCATGGGCGACAAGTGCCATCTTGAAAACTCGCTCGATAACGCCCGCGATATTGGAGCGTACGGCGTAAGGATTTTGTTAAGGCGCGGGCGTCCCTGAGCCAGGCAGCAGCAGTCTGGCTTCTTCAATTTGTTTCAATTTGTTGCTCTCGCCACTTTGCGAGCATAGCCTGCACGTCGGCCAGGCGTTTTCGAAAAGGCGCCGCAAAAGCCCCGCAGAGGAGAGGACGATATGGCAGAATCAATCGACACATGGCGCGATCTTCTGAACAACAAGAAGGCCTTTGCCCATGTCGCTACCTTGATGCCGGACGGAACGCCGCAAGTGACGCCGGTCTGGATCGATTACGTGAACGGGAAGGTGCTGGTGAACTCGGCCAAGGGGCGCGTGAAAGTGCGCAATCTGAAGCCCGGTTCGCCTGTAGCGATTTCCATAACCGACCCCGACAATCCGTATCGCTATGTTCAGATCAGGGGCAAGGTTTCGCGCGTCACGGAGGAAGGTGCGGCCCGCCATATCGACAAGATGGCCAAGAAATATCTCGACAAGGACAATTACCCCTGGGCAAAGCCGGGCGAAGTTCGCGTGCTGTTCGAGATCGAACCGACCAACGTCAGCGGCAACAAATAACCGCCCCTAACTCTTTGCCAACCGGTCGAGGGTCTCGATCACTAGCGTCGCGGGCGGGCGCTTGGTGTAGGTCTCCTCATACAGCTTGGCTTTGATGATGCCGTTCTTGTCGAGGATGAAGATGATCGGCCGGGGCACGCCATAGGCAAGATTGCCGGGTGGATATTGCGGATCACGCAATTTGTAGCGGTCGATGACCACGGACTTTGGGTCCGATAGCAGCGTGTAGCCGATATTGCGCCTCTCGATGAAGGTCTTCAGGATCGCTGGAGGATCATAGGAGATGCCGGCCATCTTATACCCGCGCCGCTCGATCCCGGCGACCGCCGTGTTCAGATCGATCATCTGCGCCTGGCAAAAGGGGCACCAATCTGCCGAGCGGAAGAAGAACAGCACCATGCCCTTCTCGCCCATCAGCGAGGCGAGCGGGCGCGGCGTGCCGGTCTGATCGGGCGGCGTGCCGATATCGGGCGCTTTCGCGTTGATCGCCGGGCCAAGGTCGAAATCCGGATTGGCGAGGCTCTGTCTTGCTTGGATCAGGATACCCAACAGCATTGCCGCGAATGCCGCGAAAAGAGCGCGCTTGTGCATGAGCCGTTGTCCTTCTGGTCTTGCGCAACGCTACAGCCAGGCCTTGAATCCGGCAAGCGCTGGGCAAGAGGCGCTTCGGAGCCAGCAGGCGCAAAATAGCATCAGGGCGGATTCGCGCTTCGCTTCCTGATCTGGTTGACTCGGTCAAAGGTCTTGGCGGTGACGATACGGAGGCAGCGGATGATCAGCTCACGGAAGATCGCCATTCGATTCCTGGGGGCGTGCTGCATCGCCGCCCTTGCCGGTTTTGCGCTCTCGCTTCCTTTTACGGGTCCCAAGGCGCGTGAAGCATCGAACACGCAGGCTTTGGTCCTCGCCAAGATGGGTGCCTTCTACGCCGGCGGCCATTACGACAAGGCCCATCCCGAGCAGCACATCGTCGGGCAGATCTATGTCGAATATCAAATCCCCGCGGTTCGCGAACATCCCTTTCCGATCGTTATGGTCCATGGCGGTGGCCAGACGGGCGCGGGATGGTGGGAAACCCCGGACGGGCGCCCGGGCTGGGCGCAGTTCTTCTTGCGGCGAGGCTATGCCGTGTATGTCGTGGATCAAATTGGCCGCGGACGTTCGCCTTTCACACCCGAGGTCTATGGCGAGACGAGTTCCCAGTCGCTGGAATATGTGCAGCAGAAATTCACCTCGCAGGAAAAGTACAAGCTCTGGCCGCAAGCCGCCCTGCATACGCAGTGGCCCGGCAAGGGCGAACCGGGTGATTTTGCTTTCGACCAATATTTTGCGTCCGAAGTGCCGGGCATGGAAAACCGCGCGATGCAATCGCAAGGGACCATCGATGCACTGGCCGCCCTGCTCGATCGAATTGGTCCTTCGATCGTGCTCGTTCACTCCCAGTCCGGCGCCTATGCCTGGCCGCTTGCCCAGGCGCGCCCGGCCCTGGTGAAAGCCATCGTCGCCGCCGAACCTGCCGGGCCGCCGGTGCATGACGTGGTCGTGCATAGCGCGCAGCGTTTCGATGTGGGTTGGGAAAAGGCGATGCGGCAGACTGCCGATGATTATTACCGCGACAATCCGGGTGTGAAGCCGTATGGCCTCGCCAACACGCCCCTGTCCTATACGCCCGCCGTGACGGCCCAATCCCCCTTACAATTCGTTCAGCAGGACAGTCCGGAGCGTCGCGACCTGGCGCGTTGCTGGCGTCAGAAAGAGCCGGCTCGCAAGCTCGTGGCGGTGGGCGACAGGCCGGTCATGCTGCTGGAGGCGGAAGCCTCGTTCTATGCCGGCTACAACCACTGCAACGTCGAATATCTCCGCCAGGCCGGGGTGCCCGTGACCTTCATCAAGCTCGCCGAACTCGGCATCCACGGCAACGGTCACATGATGATGCTGGAGAAGAACAGCGACGACATCGCCAAGGTGATCACCGACTGGCTGGCCAAGGCGATGACCCCGCTCGAAGGCAAGCCGCCCGCGCGCTGAGCGCACCCTTATCGGCCCGTTCAGGAATAAAGTTTCGAAATAAGCATCGTTTGATGACACAACGCGTTCTCAAGTCATGACAAACGCACAAGCACGCCCCGCAAGCCGCCCCAAATTGCTCCTCATATTCCTCGGCGCCTCGGCCATCAGCCTCATCGGCAGTTTTTCGCTTCTGGCGGCGGCCGTCATTATCCATTGATTTTTGCGCAAGGCTGAATGTGCGAAGCTTTATTGCTCCGCTTAGCCCTTGCCTTCGCATTTGCAGCATTGCATATTGCAGTGCGGCATTCTTATTCGTGTCGTAGAGCCCCGGTAGGGGTATTCGGATGCGATACGTGTATTGGCCTAAAATTCTGGAACCTTTGTCTTACAGCACTCATTCGGCTTTTTGCGGCATTTCCTGTCCAAACTGCCCGGGTGGGGCGCAGGAACAACAGGAGAAGCTGACCGCCGCGCATCTGGAACGGCTCAGAGGCGCATCGCGAGGGGCTGCCGCCGCTCATTTCGACACGGCTTTCCGGTGCCAGCCCTGCGGTACAATCTATTTCTTCCAAAACGGCACGGGCTTCCCTTTGGTCCGGCTACCGCCCCCGCGGTCCTTTCGCGAGAGCTGGCTGCTTTTCTTGAGACACGCCGCGTCATCGCGGGCGAGGCTTTTCCGATCCTTCAGCTAAAGCTTCCGGAAGAAACGCCCCGATCGACCAACCAACAAGGCCCCCGTCCGAGCCCGTGATACGATACGCTCGGCAGGGGGCGGCTCATGCGCAACATTTCTCGTCGAAGACCGATTTCTTGCGGTGTGATGGGTCAATCATTGCGCCACACATTTCTGGCTGCGCCGATAGGGGTGGCGGCACTGCTGCTAGCCGGCTGCGGCCAGCAAGCGCCAAGGGCGTCTTCCAATCCGGAATCCGCGGCCGTCAAAGGTGTTGCCGGCGGCGCCGAGAGGCAACCGGCGGATCAGACCGTTCGCATCGTCATCAAGCCGCAGTTCGATGAGGCCGATTCATTCTCCGAGGGTCTCGCTTCTGTCCGAGTGGGCGCCAAATTCGGCTATGTCGACAAGCAAGGCATGATCGTCATCAAGCCGCAGTTCGATTTCGCAGGCGCCTTCTCCGAAGGACTGGCCGGCGTCGGCATTGGCAGCAAGATCGGCTACATCGACAAACAAGGCAATTTCGTCATCACTCCGCCATTTGCCATCGCAAACCTGTTCTCCTTCTCAGAGGGACTGGCTGCGGTTCGCGTGGGCGAATTCTTGACCGGCAAATGGGGCTACATCGGCAAGCAAGGCAAGGTCGTCATCAAGCCCCAATTTGATTCCGTCGGACCATTCTCCGACGGGCTGGCCGTCGCGGGCATTGACGACAAATGGCGCTACATCGACAAGCAGGGCAAATTTGTCATCGCTACGCCGTTCGGCGCAGCAGGATCGTTCTCCGAAGGACTGGCCGCGGTTCGTGTCGGCGATTTTTTGACCGGCAAATGGGGCTATGTCGACAAGCAAGGCGCGCTCGTCATCAAGCCGCAATTTGATTCGGCATTCCCATTTCATAATGGG
>DASQIQ010000232.1:0-21193 GCA_035631495.1 Micropepsaceae bacterium | reverse complement strand
CGGTGGAGAGGACCCCCAAGCCGTTCTTCGGGTCCTGATAGAAGCCCGCCATAGCCATGCGCGGCGCCACTACGGTGACGCCCGGCACGCGCGCGATGCGCTCGGCGTAGGAAAGCGGCATCAGTGCGCCGAACCGCGGATCGGTGAACAGACGGTCCGCGCGAGAGACCTCCAGAAGATGCACAAACCCTGCATCGATGCCGGACATGATCCCGAACAGGATGAACGCGACCGCTATGGACGAGAAGGTGAAAATGGTGCGCGCCGGCTTGCGCCAAAGCCCGGCCCAGATGAGAGGTATGTATTTCGTCATGTCGCTGCTCCGTTGCCGTCGCTGAGCCGGCCCTTGTCCACTTCAAGGCGGCGGGAGGCATAATCGGCCGCTTTTGGATCGTGTGTGACCATGATGACGGTCTTGCCCTGCCTCTGATTGAGCAGTTTCAGGATCGCTAGGATTTCCTCGGCGGTGTGCCGATCCAGATCGCCGGTCGGTTCGTCGCAGAGCAGGATCGTCGGATCGGAAACGATGGCGCGTGCAATTGCGACGCGCTGCTGCTGGCCGCCGGACAATTCGGAGGGCTTGTGCGCGGCACGGTCGGCAAGTCCGACGAGCTCAAGCGCGACGCGCACATTGCGTTTGCGTTCGGAGCTGGAAAGATGGGTCAACAATAGCGGAAGTTCGACGTTTCGCTCGGCGGAAAGCATCGGCATCAGATTGTAGAACTGGAACACGAAGCCGACATGACGGGCGCGCCATTTGGCGAGCTGTCCGGAGCGCAAGCCGTCGATACGATCGCCGGCGACAGTGATTTCGCCCGCATCGGGATGATCGAGGCCCCCGATCAGATTGAGCACGGTGGTCTTGCCCGAACCGGACGGCCCCATTAGGGCCAGGAATTCGCCGGCTTCGACGGAAAGGTTCAGTCCGCTCAAGACGCCGATCCGCTCCTTGCCCCGCTGATAATGTTTGCCGACATTGGTCAATGTGACGGCCGCTACCATGAATGCCCCCTGCCGCCCTTCGCATTTGCGCGCGCGGCTATTGATCGACGCGGACTTTCGTCCCGTCGATCAGCTTTGCACTGTCGACGAGCGCCACACGGTCGCCCGACTGCAGGCCGGAAAGAATCGTCTGACCGGCCGGGCTGCGCCCGCCCAATTTGACCGACCGCTTCTCGACATGGTCGCCTGCGATGACGAACACCGTGCCGGAATCGCCGGAACCTTGAACGGCTTCGATAGGGATGATCACGCTGGTGCCGGTCTCGGGCGCCGCGGAAAGGGCATCGGCGGCCCGATTCGCACCTTCTAGAAACGAAACCGACGCACCCATTTGCGGCAGAACGCGTCCGTCCTTTTCTTTGAACGCGACGCGAACCTTCACGGTCGCCTTGGCCTGATCGGCGGTCGGAATAATAGCGATGACTTCCGCCGGGATGCGCCAATCGGGATAAGCGTTAAGCGTGATCGTCGCAGGCTTCCCCGGCGCCACGCGATTGATGAAGCTTTCGCCGACATCGACCTGGACTTCGAGTGAATCCATGTCCACCACTGTCGCGATGCCGCCGCCGGCGGCGAATTGTGTTGAGACGAGCTGGCCTGGCTGGGCGGAAACGTTGGTGATCACGCCGTCGAAAGGCGCGCGGATGATCGTGTCGTCCTCAAAACGCTGCGCGACCTCGAGGGCGGCCTCCGACGTGGCAAGACTTTGCTCGGCCACGCTCACCGCGGCCTGAGCGGCATCGTAATTAGCCTTGGCGGCGTCGAAGGTCTCGGTGCTGATAAGTCCGGCCTCTAATTGGCGTTTGCTGCGGTCGAAGATAGGACGTGTGTCGGCCGCCGCGACCCGCGCGGCGACAAGGGCCGCCTCGCCGTGTTTGACCCCGGCTTTTGCCTGGTCGACGGCGGCGCCGGTATTGGTATCGTCAAGTCGCGCCAGAATCTGGCCTTCCGTGACGTGCTGGCCCTCTTCGACGGGGACGGCGACGACTTTGTAAATTCCCTTTGCAGAAACGGACGCCTGACGGCGCGCCACCACATAGCCGGTGGCATCGAGCAGCGAGCCCGATCCGGGCCCCGACCCGGGTTCCGCGATTGTGGCCTTGGCGATGGCCATGCGCACGGGTTGGCCGGAATCTGCAAATCCGAACGTGTAGACACCCGATGCCGCTGCCGTGATCACCACCAGCAGGAGCGCAAACCAGGGCCAGCGACGCCGGCGCCTGAGCGCGCTGCGGTCGATGCGCAGTGCCTCCAACTTTGACGACGCGTCTTTCATGGGAATCTCGACTCACGAACGGCGCTGATAATGCTTTGGTTCTGAATGCCTTAATAATAGCCCCAATCCGGCCTTGGAAACAGTAGGGCGGGCAGGCAGGCAGCCGGCCGGAAGCGCGCAAGCGGTACCACTTCCGTCGGACTGAATGTCTTGCTTTGGCGATCCCCAGCCGCATTTTGAAACATTACGAATGACCGGAAGTGGCGAAACTCGGACCTTCGGGCCCCTCACCACGAACGTCTGAAATGAGGTGGCGGGTTCAACCGGTCAGTGCAACACCGCTCGTAGTTTATCGGCTGGAGTTTCGAAGCCCAAGGTCGTTTGCGGCCACATGATTCACACTACCCGCTTTCCGCAGCTCTCCAGCGCGCGCATCGCAGGCGTGATCCCCGCCGGCGCTTTCGCGCCGCTAAATTTTTTTCACAATGCACAAAAGAAGAACCGCTCCACGACATGTGCGCGACATGACACGCGAGATGGGACCGAATCGTGTCCTAACACCTTGGTTCCATTGGCGCCCCCAAGGGGAATCGAACCCCTGTTTTCGCCGTGAGAGGGCGACGTCCTGGGCCGCTAGACGATGGGGGCGGTCCACATGGCCGCTTATAGCGGTCACCCGCCAACCGGATCAAGAAAAGTCCTGACGACTCCACATCGTCGCCTCCCTGATATAAGCTCATCGATCTCCGCTGACCTTTCGAGGGGAACTGGCAAAGCGGGTCCGTGATGTATTTCATCGGGACGCGGGGGCTCATACGACATCGATATAGAATCGCGAGCCCGTTTCGCCCGAATTCCTTGGCGTCAATCGTCGGAGGACCACAATGCCGAACCCCAACGCCCTCGTCTCGACCATCACACGCATCGAGCCGGCACTCGACCGGCCGGCCGCCGAGCTGCTACGCACCGGGCGCGGCCTATCTGTCGAGTTGCGCGACGGGCGCCGCCTTCGCCTCGATCCCGGTGATCCTCGCTCCGCCGGATTTGCGCAAATCCTGGACGCGATCAGCAAGCAGCGCCTGCCTGTCTATCTCGAGATCGATCCTGCCACATCGACGATAGCGCGCTTGCTCATTCCTTACATTGCCCGAGTCACGAATATGCGTCCCGCGGAGGAGGGGCTGGAAGTGGCATTAGAGCCTTCGCAGGCGCGTCATGTGCTTCAGCGCGGCTCGCCCGATTTTGCCGAGTTTGAGGCTCGGCTGCGCGAGGCCATGCGCAGCGCCGGCACCATCATTCTCACCGACGATGACGCGCACAACATCATCGATGTGCGTGCCTTCATGCCGGGGCCGGATGGTCCCCTGCCCCCTTTCCCTAAGCCGGAGCTGCTCAAGCTGCCGTGGCCGATCCGCTTTTGGCGCTGGCGGTGGTGGCCATGGTGGTGGTGGCGGTGGTGCTGGTGCTGCATTTCAGCGACGCGGGCGCAGCAGGTCTTCGACGCCATGTCCGCCACCAGTTGCGCGCCTTTGACCGTGCCGGCGCCATGCATTCCCTTCCTTTATCCCGATGACGGCTGTTGGGCGCGCGCTCACGAGATGTGCCGGCTGATGATCAATATGGGGCTTTCACCGAGGAAGGTGTGGATCGACGCGAGCACGCGCCTGCACGTCAACACCAAGAACAATCCCAACTGCTTCGTCGAGTGGGGCTGGCATGTGGCGCCCACGCTCTGCGTGCGCGGGCGGTTTCTCTTTCAGAGTCAGCAGATGGTGATCGATCCGTCGCTGTTCACGACGCCGGTTTCGAAGCCGACCTGGAAAGGCGTGCAGGGCGATCCCGGCGCGACACTGACCGATACCGACTGGACGCAATTTTGGCATGGCGGCGGAGATGACCCGACCTTCTCCAATACCAATTACTATCTGAACGTCTATCGGTTGGCGTTGCAGACCCGTGCCGTCCAGGTGGGCGCACCGCCTTATGGCTATTGCCCGTAGGGAAAGGAGCGGCCGCTAGTGTGGTGGATTTGAAGTTCCTGAGATTTCCATGGCATCCACATTTAGGAACTTCAAATCCGAAAACCACACGAGATTCAATAAATTGCTAGCGTGGCGCTGAACCCGAAATTCGCCCGAAGTGTTGCCCAAGCACTTGCGAATTTCGGATTCGCCGCGCTAGCGCTCAGAAGTCCGGTTTGTCCGCCCGCGGGATCGGAGCAAGGCCCTGATGGAAATGGTCGTCATTGTTTTCCGCGCACACCATTTCGTGCAAGGGCACTTCGCCGGCGCGAGCATCGCGCCGATAACGCTGGACCGCGTTCCACGGCATGGTGAAGGCGCCGGGATCTTCGACGTGGACTTTCACTTCTAGCGCATTGCCGCCGTCGACGATCTGGAAACGCTCCACCACATGGAGTCGCGTCGTGTGCGGCGTGCGGTAATTGTCGACGAACGTCTTGTCATTCATCCCGATCGTATCGACGACCAAGGTATCGCCGTTTTCATAATGGCCCACCGATTCGCCGTACCATGACGGTTTTGGATTGGCGCTATGCGGTTGGTTCAAATAGACGTGGCGCAGCTGGAAGTCCTGCCCCCACGTCATCAGGACTTCTTTTGGTGTCTGAATGAAAAATATCGGGTGGACCGGGTAGAGCAAAAAGCCCGGAACGCCATGGGGCCAGCATCGCGAACGGGCGGTGAAGCCGACCTTTCCCGCAAGCACCTCGTCATTGGCTTTTTTCATCTGCTGCGCCGCCCAGGGCTGCAGAATGGGATTGGTGACGTCGGCGATCTTGACCGTTTCCTGTGGCGCGATGGCATTGGAGACATAGGGGTGATCGGTATCCGCGCGGATGGGGCCTGGGCCCGACTCGGGCGCTATGAATTCGTCGCCAGGCGGTTTCAACCAGCCGAAATCCGCCGAGGCGAGCTTGGGTATGGAAGCCTCCTGCTGCGGTGCTCCTTGGGCATGGAGGGCTGGTCCGGGCGCGATTCCCGCGCACATCAGGCCCGCGAGAATCATGCTTGTTCCCATCGGCCTTCTTATGCGGGTCATCGGCACCAACGCGAACATCCAAAAATCCCCTCTTGCGATACGACGATTTATTCTACTCCCGGTAACGCGGGAAAACGAGCGCACCGGGAGCGCCCATGTCTCTTCGTGAGACACTATGTCTGGCGCCTTTATTTTCTCAATTACCAGCGACGACCATCGATTGTTAAGGCTTCTGCGTCATTCCATGGGTATTGGCGCCAATGCCGGGGTTGAGTCGAGAGAGGATAAAGATGGCCATAGATCATGTCAGCGCCCTGAAACGCTCGCGTGCAAAATTGGTTGAGCAACGGCGTGGTTTGGTAAAGAGAGATTGCTCCTCGGATCGCAACGAGGGTTACTCGGAACGCATTGTCGTCATTCAAGCCGCGATCGAGGCCACCGACCGCGCGATTCTCGACGAAGAGGCACTCCTTCAATCGGCCGAAGCAAACCTCGCGGCGGAGTAAGGCTTGTGACTCATCGCGCGGAGCGGATCGCCTGCGCCGCGATTCTCGCCACATCGGCAGGATAGGTATAAGCCTCGTCAACCAATTGCTCGACTTTCGCGCCCGATTGCGGCCGCACTTCGAGGGCAAGCTTCTTCATCTCGGCGAGAAATTCGGAATCTTTCATCGTCGCGTCGAAGGCATCGCGCAACGTCCTTCCTCGCTCGGCCGGCAGACCCGGAGGCGCCGCGAACGGGCGCGCGATCGTCAGCCGCGAGAAAATCAGCTTCAGCGCCGCCTTCTGTTTCGGATCGCCGGTCAGATCGCCCACCAGCGGCACACCGGGGAGATCGAGATTTTTTTCTACGCCGAGCTGCAACGCCACGGTGAGCTGCTTGCTGTCGAGCAAAAATTTGTCGCGGCTCATCAGGCTCGACCAGGACCAACCGCACAGCCCGTCGATCTCGCCGCGCTGTATGGAAAGGACCATCTCGGCGCGGCCCGGATAGCCCGAAACAATGCGAAGCGGCAGGTGAAACATATTCCTCAGGACATTCGCATAGATTTCGTCGTCCGCGGTTGCGCCCGCTCCGCCAACCTTGAACGGCTTTGTCGTCATGTCCTGCCAGGAGCGGATGCCGGATCGGGACGAGAACGCGCAGACGGTGGGTTCGTCGGTGACGCTGCCGATCCAAGTGAATTTGGTGGCGTCGAAATCCTGGCCGCCGGTGCGGCCGAGCAGTCTTTCCATTGGCAGGCCGCGGTCGAAGATGCCGAACACGCTGCCGTCCTTGGGCGCGACATTGTAGAGGTAGTTGGCGGCTTTCAACGATCCCGCCCCCGGCATGTTTTGCGGGATCACGCTTGGATTTCCGGGAATGTGCTTGCCGATATGACGCGCCAGCACGCGGGCGTAGAGATCGTAGCCGCCGCCGGCGCTGAACCCGACGACGATCTGAACGGTCCGCCCCTTATAGAAGTCCGCGGGCGAGGCGGCGTCAGCGGGCCTTGCCGCGGAGCCGCAGAGCGCCAGCATCAAGAGAGGCGCGGCCGCGATCCAAACGCGCCGGAAACTGCCCGTGCCCATTACGCGTCGACCCCGTCACGGCGCGCAATGGTAAGATTGCCGAGTTCCTCCGCCTTGGCGCGGTAGAGCGCAGCGCCGCGTTCGTGCCGCGCCATGGTTTGCGGATCGTCTGCCGACAGCGGCGGCGTCTCCGGCTCGAAATGCCCGTAACGATCCTCGCCGCGCACCAGCAACGCGCTGGTGCGAACCGTCCCGATCTGCGTCAGCCATGGCGGGTGGTAGACGAAAGTCACGCCCATGCGGCGATCCTTCGTCTCGTTCGGCGGCGAACCGTGAATCATCCATGCATGGTGGATGGAGGCCTCGCCGGGCTCGAGCGACGTCGCGACCGGCTGGTACCGGGATAGATCGACATCCGCGACCTGGCCGCTCGACAGCATGTTGCCGTCCTGCAAATCATATTTGACAGGCAGCCGACCCTCTTTATGAGAGCCGGGAAGAAATCGCATGGAGCCGCTTTCCGGCCTCGATGGCGACAGCGCCACCCAGACGCTCAACACCTCGCACGGCACATGCCCGAAATAGGTGTTGTCCTGATGCCAGCTGACATAGGAATTCTCGCCGGCATTCTTCACCCAAGCCGTGTTCTGATAGAGCAGGATGTCGGGCCCGATCAGGTCCTCCACGGCATCCAGGATCGCCGGTCGCGTGGCAAGGCGGAAGGCCCATGGATAGCGCAGATAGAATTTGGTGCGGGCAAGACCCCGCAAGGCGCCCCCCATCGAGGCTTCCATGGCCTCCAACTCTTGCCGGCACAAGCCGGCTTCCGTTCCGGACAGCACCCGAACCGGCGAGACGAAACCGTCCCGCGCGTAGCTCTCTACCTGCTGTTTTGTCAGGACCTTCGGCACAACCCTAAGATCTCTTTTCCGGACAGGACGTTCTAGCAGAGCCAAGGCCGGATTTGATCGCGATCGTGCCTGACTGTGTCGCGGTCACACCAGTCGGAGGAAATCGTCGAGTCATTCTCATGAACTCCCTGTAATTTGTTGACCGGGTCCCCCTGAAAGTCACAACTTCCGGCCGGTCGAATTCGCGTGCAGCCGGGCGGCCGTCCGGCTCGCAAACCGCGGAAAACATACAAGTTTCTTGAGAGGGAGCTCACATGAATCCAAGCACATCCAAGCTTGCCGCGCTTTTGGGCTCGGCATCGCTGCTCACCATGGCGGGCGCCATGGCCGCGCAGGCTCAAACGCAAACCGCGCAGGCGACCCCCCAAGAAGTCCCGGAACAGGTGCTGGTCACAGGCTCGCTCATCCACGGCACGGCTGCCGTGGGCGTTCCCGTGACCAATCTGAGCCCGCAGGATTTTGCCCACACCGGCGCCCTCACCACGGCCGATCTGTTCCGCACGGTTCCCGCAGCCAATGTCGAGCCCGGCGCCGTGGCGACGAATTCGGGCGCGAACCTCGAGAGAGGAACGCACGTCAACCTTCGCGGTCTGGACACGGGCAATGCGCCGCGTGCGCTGATGATGATCGATGGCATGCGATTCCCGCCCCAAGCCCACGGGCTTTGCTCCATCGACCCCTCGATCATTCCGGCAATCGCGCAGGATCGCATTGACGTCCTGGTCGACGGCGCGTCGGCGACCTATGGGTCGGACGCTATCGCCGGCGTGATCAACATCATCCTGAAACGCGGCTATGACGGCGCCATCACCCAGCTGCGCTACACCACCGCGCCTGGCGGCAAGAACCGCTATCAGGCTTCCCAATTATGGGGCCGCACCTGGGATGGCGGCGACATCACGCTGTCTTATGAGTGGTATGACGACTCCCCGATCCAAGGAAGCGCCAAGACATCCAAATGGCGCTTGGACTTCTCGCCTTGGGGCTTGGACAACAGAATTCCTCTGGCGTCTTCGATCCCGGGTACGATTTCGACCGGTGGGCCGGCTCAGTCCGCACTCCTTGGCTTAGGGACCTCAGCGACGCTCGGAACCAACTGCACGAACTGTTTTGCGATTCCGCGAGGAACGGGGGCGTCGTTCAATCCGATCAATGGCGGTCTCGGACCCACGGCACCCTTCAGTGCTTCGACGTTGAACTGGACGACATTCAACGTCGCGAGCAATAACGGCACCAATGGTGCGCATAACGAATTCGATCCCTATTCGATCGCCTGGTACGACGCCGCTCAGCAGCGCAATGCCGCGGTCGCAACCTTCGATCAGCGGCTCACACGCAATATCACGGCCTATGGCTCGGGCTTCTACAGCAACCGTCGCTCGGAATTTAAAAACCCGGCAAATTTGAGCCCGAATTCGACGAACCTTCTTTCGATCGCGGTGCCGACCTTCAATCCCTATTACCCGACGAGTGGGGCGCCGAACAATTTGCGCGTCAATTACAATATGACGATCGAAAGGCCGTCGTTCACCAACGCCTATGAACTGTCCGAGCGATACAATATTGGCCTCAGGATCGATCTTCCCGGCAATTGGACTGCGGACATCTATTACGGCCAGACCTACGACACGAGTTTTGCGCTTGCCAATGCCGTAAATAAGAACGCCGTCTCCGCCGCCCTGGGCTGGACGCTTGCAGCCGCGCCTGGAACCGGCACCTCGCCTGGCATCGCCAGTTGGACGAGGCCCGCAACGGTGCCTTATCTCAACCTGTTCTGCGATCCGACCAGTTTTGCGTGCAACTCGCAGGCCACTCTGAACTACGTCACGGCCTATCGGAATCTGTGGGAGAATTTCTGGATCAATGAAAAGGGCATAAAGGCGGACGGTCCGCTGTTCGAGTTGCCGGGCGGCGAGGTCAAAGCCGCCATTGGCGCGAATTACACCAGCTCCACCTTCCTCAACCGGACGATCGATTTCACGGGTGCGCCGAACCTCATCGCGCCGGTTCTCTACGATCCGGAACACCGTCAGGTTTGGGCCGTGTTCAGTCAGCTGAACGTACCGATCATCGGCGAGGCGAACGCCTTGCCCGGAGTCAGACGCCTGGACCTGGAAGGTTCCTGGCGCCACGACCAGTACAGCGACGTGGGCGGCACCAGCAATCCGAAGGTGGCGTTCAACTGGATGGTTTCGGAAGATGCAGGCCTGACCATTCGAGGCGCATGGGGCACTTCGTTCCGCGCACCCAGTTTCGGCGAGACATCGCCACTCGCCAACAACAACATCCAAGGCTGGAATATGCCCGCGATTTTCGCCCAATCGGCGAACGTCACGGTGAACTGCGACGCCGAAGTGGGCTCGGCCGCTTATAGGCTCAGCCATCCGGCGGCCGGACCCGCCCTAGCCTGCGGAGGAGGGTCGATCCCAGGCGGTTTGTCCTTCAACGGCGGCTCCGGCTCGCCGCAGATCGCAGGCTGGCGCGATTTGGTCAACACAGCGGGTAAGGTTCTGAAACCCGAGCAGGCGACGAACTGGGGCATCGGCGCCGAAGTCGCTCCGACCACGTACCTCCGAGGCCTCGACGTTCAGGCTACGTGGTACAGCGTCAAGATCAATGGGGTGCTCAACAACTTCGGCAATCCCACCTCGCAGGCCTTCAATGCGGGATCAAACGGCTTTGCCTATATCGTGCCGACGGATCTCTTGGGCGCGGATCCCGCTTGCAATAACAATTTGACGCCGACCACGTGCCCGGAATTCGAGAACATGGTGGCGAAAATGCTGGCCAACCCGCGAAACCCGGTACCGGTCGCGGCGCTGACCAATATCCTATGGCTGAACGATGGCGGCACCTTCAATCAAGGTTGGTTGAAGATACAAGGCATCGACTGGACCGCCAGCTACGATTGGGACCTGGGTGATCTGGGCGCGTGGAATGCCGGCATCGTCGGCACCTATTATTTGCACCAGGATACGCAAACCTTTCCCACCGACCCCATTCTTGACCAGTTCCACACCACTTTGCAGGCGGTTGGCGGCATTGCCCAGAACGGCGTGCAAAGCAGCGCGCCGCGCATGCGCTATCGCGCGCGACTCGGATGGACCAATGGCCCGTGGAGCGTCACCGGCTTCATGGATTACACCTCGCATTTCTTTCACACCCAATCGGCGCCCCCGAACGTCAACTTCCAGTGCGTCGCGGCGGGCGGCACGGTGGGGGGCGGGAGTTTGCCCTGCGCGATCAGCAACTACACCAATCTCGAGCCGTCGCAATACACCTTCGATCTGTCTCTTGGTTACGACACGGGTGACACGCCGGCCAATGATTATCTGAAGCACCTGGGCATTCAGCTCGTAATTCAGAATCTGTTGGATAGACAACCGGCATTCGAATACCGAACCAGCACCGGCGGCGGCAACCCGGCAGCCTTCGACATCTTAAAAAGCGACCAAGGACGAACCGTGTCGTTCATTCTCACGAAGACGTGGTGATTGGCTTAGCTGTTGCGGGGGCCGCGGTGAATCCATCGCGGCCCCTTTTTCATTCCGCAGGCGCGGGTGAGCCTGATCAGAAATCCGGCTTATCCGCTTGCGGGATCGGGTAGAGGTTCTGATTGAAGTGATCGTCATTGTTCTCGGAGCAGACGACTTCGAGCATCGGCAGATCCACCTTGAACCAGCGCTTGGACAGAGTGAGGGGCGCATTGAACGCATCGGGGTCCTCGACCTTAACCACTGCCGTCAAGGATTTTCCATCCTTGCCAATTGTGAAGCGTTCGACGACATGCAGCTTTTCACTGTGCGGCGTGAGGAAATTGTCGATATAGCTGTTCTTTTGCGTCGAAAGCCCGATCATGTCGACGACCAGCGTGTCACCATTCTCGTAATGGCCGATGGATTCGCCGAACCAGGACGGCTTCACATTGGGCGAATGTTTGTCGGTGAGGAAGATGCGGCGCACCATGTGGTCGCGCTGCCAGATCAGCCACACCTCTTTCGGTGTTTGAATCGCATAAAAGGGCTCGAACGGATAAAGCAATTGGCCGGGAACGCCGCCGGGCCAGCAGCGCGATTGCGCCGTGAAGGGAATTTCTCTCTTGCCGCTGAGCACTTCCTCATTCGTAGCCTCTATCTGCGCAGCCACCCACGGCTTCAGAATGGGGTCCTTGGTGTTGGTAATGCGGACGGTGACCTGCCTGTGCGTCCGGTTGCCGTCGGCATTGTTCACGAAGGGATAGGCCGGGTTCTCCCTGATCGGGCCGTGGCCGGAGCCCGGCGGCGGGTCCTCCCAATCCTCCTCGTTCTGCTGCCAGCCGAAATCCTTGGACGCGAAATTGGGAATCGAATCTTTCGCCGGCGCCTGTGCAAACGACGCCGGCATGGAAGCGGCGGCAAGCAAGCCCGAAAACAGGCCGCTTAGGATCGTGCACTGCCACAATCTCGATCTATACGCTGTCAACCAAGACATATGCTTCTTCTCCACATGACCATAGCTTGCCCGGAGGATCGGATGCCGATTCGTCGGGATCCCCGTGACCTCCGAAGCCCGGTGAACCGCGGTGATGCCAGTGTAACCCTGGCGGGCAACCTCGGAAAGTGCGAGGCGCCGCCTGTGGCCGCATGCCGGTTGTAGAAGACGAGAGCACCTAAGCGCCATAGCCGAGTTCGCGCAATAGGGGGCCCGCCACTCGATCGACAGCACCAATATCGCGCGCGTTCAGCTCGGAACGCCAACGTCCAATCCGCGATGCGGACGGCGGGTCTGAGGTACGTCGATGGTTATACCGGCGTTGATTGCCGGTTACGCGCAGCAGTCCGAACCGAAGATTCACGGCCTCCAACTCGGCGAGGCGCTCAGCAGCCCTTTTGTGATAATCGATCATCGAGGGTTCGTAGGGAAGGTCTATAAAGGCGCATATCTTTCTGAGCTCGATCTCAGGGCGCATAATCAGATCCTCATATCTCAGCTCCAAATAGTGTTTGATCGTCAGCCCCTGCCTTCTCGTATCGTTTATGGTTTCGACCCACGCTCGGGCAATTCCGCTGACCGTCCTGGCCGGAGCGAACCACATGCCGCGCATTGAGGTGACGACATCTCGCCCGTCGCGAATGATATGAATGAACCTGGCCTCTTCAAGAAGCGTACTAAGCAGTGCGATATGCGGCACATGTGCGGGGGTTTTGTCGCCCCAACGCGTCTTTGCGAAACGTTGGGCGTAAAGCTCGTAGAAGCACCTCATAGCTTCCGTTCTGCTTGCAATGTTCTTTTCTATGAGGGCTGCGCGGAAAGACTCTCGGGAAAGACCGAAACTTTTCCAGTCATAGTGCCCGGTCATCGTTTTAAATGCGTCATGGCATAAGATATGTTCGCCAAAATTTCGGCGCAAAAACAACCCTATAAAATCGGTTTCCGGCGGAATGGCCAGTTGACTATGTGCATCCAACATCAAGCGTAACAGCGTGGTACCGGAACGCCCCATGCCGACGATAAATGGGGCGGGGGCGCGAAACTCAGCACCTTGGTTCCCGCAGGCGAGCTGCACGACATTCCTATGGGCTAGACGATAGCGGCGTTTAAAATATAGCCGCGCAATAGCGTAAGCAAACTCAAGCGATTTCTCTCCGCATTCCACGCGAGCGAATGACCGCGAGCGGATGGCCATACCGAATCAACTCATCGCCGGACTATCGAACCTTGACCGACAGCTCCGTCGCCCCTTTCAGCGGGAGCGACATGGAGCGAAACCCGTTGGCCGCATCGCGCACAAAGGACAGATAGTCCGCTTCGGCATTGTCGTTCATGACCAGCCCGCCGGTTCGGATCTGCGGCGCCACGATCTTCATGACTTGCCGAGCCAGCGACGGCGTTTCGCCGCCCGGCCAACCATCGATCAGGACGAAATCGACCGGCCCACCGAGGTCTCGGAGCGTTTCTCTGGCATCGCCTTCACGCAGATCGACCAGATCTGCCAATCCCGCATCTTGGAGATTGCGACGCGCTGCGGCGGCCTTTTGCGGGACGATTTCGGACCCGATGACGACGCCGCCACCATTGTCGCGTATGGCTGCCGCGAAATAGAGCGTCGACATCCCGACCGAGGTGGCAAATTCAGCAACGCGCCTGGCGCCGATGGCCCGGCATAAAAGGTAGATCAAATCGCCCTGCTCGGGGACGATCGAGAAGCCATAATCCGCATAGGCAAACGGGTCATATGCATTGGCGGCCTCGCTTCGCGGCCCACCGTTCGGGGGACGGCGGCGCGCCGCTTCCAGCCGCCCTATAACGGCGTTGACGCGAGAATCTAACAACGGCCCAGACGGAAGAGTCACCATCAGGGCGTGCGGGACGCCATGAAAGCGGCCAGCGCGATCATGTCGTCTTGGGTGAGTTTCGCGACGACGGGTTGCATCAGCGCCACCGACACGCCTTTGCGCGCGCCGTGCTGGATGTCATAAAGCTGGCGGAAGATGTAGACCGCCGAGCGGCCCGCGAGGCCCGGCACATTGCCGACGCCCTTGTAATCCGCGCCATGGCAGATGCTGCATTGGAAGGTCTTGCCGCCACCCCCGGTGCTGGCAAGCGCTTCGCCGCTTCTGATGCTGCCTGTCGGCACATAAGCAACAAATGGCGAGTGCGGGTCCCGGCTCTTGGCGCCCTCCTCGCTTTGCGGCAATTCGATGATGCGCCGGCCGAGCGGTTCCTTGACCTCGCCCGGCGAGACAAAGCGCATGCTGCCTTCGCCGATAAAGGACTTCGGAACGCTGTCGGATTCCACAACCTTGGTCCACACCACCGGTTTGATCGAAGCGAAATACTCGGCGGCCGGTTTTACTTCGTCATCCGTGAGCACCTTGCCGAAACTGTTCATGATGGAGCGCCCGGGAAGCGAGCTTGTCCGCGAACCATCCCGGAACTGCGCCAATTGTTCGATGATGTAGCCCGCCGGAAGACCCGCGATATTCGCCGATTCCGGATGACCGCTTCCGCTTGTCAGATGGCATTGGGCACAGCCATGCACGATGGGCATCTTGCCATGGGCAACCAGCTCCGGCATCGGCGGGTGCTCATTGGGAAACCAATCGGGAGGATTGAAGATGTCGTCGACCTGTTTGAGGGTGTAGGCCTTGGTGCTGCCCGCAACGTGCCTCGGCTGGCCGTTGTCCGGCGGCGGCTGATATCCCGGCGTCGCCGGCAAGAATGCCCAATCGGGCGGCGCGTCCGCGGCTACGGCCGCAACCGGAAGCAACAGAATTACAAAAGCAAAAGACAATCGATGCATGCAAAACCCTCCTGTCGGCCGAACCCGGATCGACGTATCAGATTAGGTCACCGATCTCCCACCGGCAACCAAGCGCTGCGATGATGGCAGGTCAATTGTCCGTAAGCCGCGCCAACAAATCTGTCAAAAGCCATTCAAATTGCAGCGCAACACGAAAGCAGAGCAACAGAAAAATCACAGCCGCGCGATTTCTGGCTTCGACGCTTAGGGAGCATAATCGACCGGACGGAAAATTCATCCAAGAGGTCTTTGGTTGGCGAATGTGATCGAGGAGCTCGAGAAAAAACTTCCTCTCCTTCCCGGGGATGAGAAACACGAGCTTACCTTACAAGTGCAGCGCCTCATTGACCTCATCATGAGAGATGTGCGGATCAGCGCCCAGCATCTGGAGGGTCGCACTTCGCTTTACCGCGAAGCATGGTCGTTGATCGGCGAGAGACGGCGCATGCTGTTGCGCGATCTGGAGCGGATCCGCGCGATTCTGAATTAGCTCTCCTCACGCAGGGCGATAGGGACAAAGCCGGACTCCGCGGTGAAAACGTAGGCTTTAAGCGTGAAACCGGATTCGTCCGAGCCCCCAGCGATCAGCCAGAGGAAATCGTCCTCGAGCGCCTGCGCGCGGTCGGTGGCCGATGGCAGGGCTGGGCCTTCCGGATGGGAATGAAAACAGCCGATGATGCGGGTTTCGCGCCCTCGCAGCGCCCGCATCAGATCGAACTGCCTTTGCGGATCGATGAGAAAGCGGCGCGCCGGATCCTCGGCCAGATTTGGCGCTTCGTGAAGGGCGGTTGCGCGCCAGCCGCCCTTAATGCGGATTCCCTCGATCAGGCCGCAGCATTCGAGCGGAAAGGCGCGCGCCGCCGCCCCGAGCAGCTGCGCAGCGAGCTCGTCCGAAAGATGAAGTGCGCGCTCACTCACGGCTTTGCGTTGATGGCGATACGCCCGATGACCCGGCCAGAACCTGCATCCATGACCACCAGCTCCTCGCCATTGGGTCCGGAAAGGCGCAACAAGATACGGTTGCCGTCGATCGCGGCGGAATCGATGCGCTCACTTGGCGCGGCGAGCGTGGCGCTGTAACTTCCGCTCGGCGCCGCCGGACGCCCCGACGTCATGAATGCCGCGGCAACGAGCGCGCCCACGCCCAGCATGATCAGCGCACCCAGAAAGATGACGAGGGCAAGAAGGCCGCGATAACCAGGTGCGTGAAGAGAGTCGCTTGTTGCCATGACCGATCATTCATCCGTAGACGGAGAAACACGCGAATTCCACGCGAGCAACGCCCACAAGGGCTGGAGGCTCGATCACTTCCTCGCCGTCAGCCTACAGGGGCTTTCGCGCTCGCGCCTGCAAGCTCTCATCGCGCAGGGGCACGTGACGCTGGCGGGCGAAACGATAGGAGACCCCAACAAGCGGGTCAAACCGGGCGACAATATCACCATCTCGATTCCGCCCCCCGCATCACCGGAGCCTCAGCCGCAACACATCCCGCTGACCATCGTGCATGAGGATTCCGATCTCATTGTCATCGACAAGCCCGCCGGCCTTGTCGTGCATCCGGCGGCGGGAAATCGCGACGGCACCTTGGTGAACGCGCTGCTTGCACATTGCGGCAACTCGCTTTCCGGGATCGGCGGCGTCGCGCGCCCGGGCATTGTGCACCGGCTCGACAAG
The DNA here is from genome assembly GCA_035631495.1 of Micropepsaceae bacterium. GTDB lineage: Bacteria > Pseudomonadota > Alphaproteobacteria > Micropepsales > Micropepsaceae > CAIYRG01. The sequence continues at coordinate 4,596 of DASQIQ010000232.1, read as the reverse complement.
GACACCAGCGGCCTTCTCGTCGCCGCCAAGAACGAGCGCGCGATGCACAGTCTCGCCAAGCAATTCGCCGCCCATGCCGTTGAGCGCGCCTATAATGCGATTGTGTGGAGCGCACCGCGGGCAGGAGAAGGGATCGTCGAGGGCAATCTCGGACGCAACCCCTTCGACCGCAAGCGCATGGCGGTCCTGCGGGGCGAGGGAAAGCCCGCGCGCACGCGCTACCGCGTGCTGGAGACATTCCCCCCGGCCGGGCAGAACCAGGACAAGCCCTTCGCCTCGCTTGTCGAGTGCCGCCTGGAAACCGGGCGGACCCATCAAATTCGCGTGCATCTCGCCCATATTGGTCATCCGTTGATCGGTGATTCCACCTACGGACGCAGCCGTCAGGCCCCGCGCGCAAAAACACCCGCACAACAACTGGCCTATGACGCCGCCGTCATCTTTCCCCGGCAGGCCCTGCACGCCGGCGTGCTCGGCTTTTTTCACCCTACGCGACAGGAGAAACTGCGTTTCGAGTCGCCCTGGCCCGCCGATTTCGCCGATTTGGTTAAGGTCCTGCGCTCGCTCAAGCCACAGTGAAGCTTTGGGCATCTTGCAATCCGCCCGTCGGATACCCAGATTCTGGCGTTCTGGGGGATACGCTTCATCCGGGAGGCGTTAGGATCGTGATGGGGTGTGCGTTTGCACATCCGAACAGTCGCTTGACTGAGGGGATTTGAGACATGGCGTCTAGGGCGCTTCCAATTATCGGCGAAGGCGGCCTGTCGCGTTATCTCGCCGAAATTCGCAAATTTCCCCTGCTCGATCCGCAAGAGGAATACATGCTCGCCAAACGCTGGCGTGAGCATGAAGACACCGAGGCGGCGCACAAGCTTGTCACCAGCCATCTGCGTCTGGTGGCCAAGATCGCCATGGGCTATCGCGGCTACGGCCTTCCCATCAACGAAGTGATCGCCGAGGGCAATATCGGCCTGATGCAGGCGGTCAAGCGCTTCGAGCCGGAGCGCGGCTTCAGACTCGCCACTTACGCCATGTGGTGGATACGTGCCTCGATCCAGGAATACATCCTGCGGTCTTGGAGCCTGGTGAAGCTTGGCACCACGGCGGCGCAGAAAAAGCTGTTCTTCAATCTGCGCCGTGTGAAGGGTCAAATCGAAGCGCTCGAAGAGGGTGATATGCGGCCCGAACAGGTGAGCGATATTGCCAAAAGGCTGGGGGTTCCCGAGCAGGAGGTGGTCAACATGAACCGCCGCCTCGCATCCCCTGATTCCTCGCTCAACGCGCCTTTGGGGACGGAATCGGAGTCCGAATGGCAGGACTGGCTGGCCGATGAATCGCTCGACCAGGAAACCCAGCTCGCCGAGACCGAAGAGCTGGAGGAACGCCGGACCCTGCTTTCCACCGCGCTTGAAGAGCTTACCCCCCGCGAGCGCGACATCCTCGAGGCGCGGCGCCTGCGCGATGAGCCCATGACGTTGGAGGACCTTTCGGTCAAATACGACATCAGCCGGGAGCGGGTCCGCCAGATCGAGGTGCGGGCCTTTGAAAAACTTCAGGAAAAGATGAAAGCCGCCCTGGCCCACAAGCGCGCCGAGACCCTCGACGCAAGTTAAGCTCTGCCCTAAACTCCGGCACGGAAACTCAGGGTAGAACCGTACTCTGTGGGAGGGTCAGCATGCAAAAACTGATGGCGGGTTTGGTAGTCGGCGTTATCTCGATCTTCGCTGTTTCTGCGGGGTTCGCTCTTATGCAGCAGATGACGCGGCAATTCACTTTGCAATCGCTCAGCGGGAACGACATTTCCGTCGAGCAGGCGCTCCTCGTCGCGCAAGGGGCGATTGACGCGTGCAAGAAGGACAATTCCGTCATCACGGTTGCCGTTGTGGACCATGTGGGAGGCGTGCGGTTCATCGTGCGCGGCGACGGCGCTTCGCCCGAGATGGTCGATAACGCCCGCCGCAAGGCCTATACCGCGCGCACATTCCGCCAGCCGACGTCGACCTGGATGGAACACACGGCAATCGACGCTGTGGATGAGAAGGGCAAGCCCATCGATCTGAACGGCCAGCAGATGCTTGAAAATACCATCGCGCAAAAGGGCGGCATCCCGATCATTTGGCATAATGATGCCATCGGGGGCGTCGGAGTCACCGGTTCGAAGGGCGGCGGGGAAGCCGATGAGGCCTGCGCCAAGGCCGGCGCCGACGCCATCTCCGATCAACTCTTCTGAGCCGCGGTTTCGCGACCGTCCGATAAGAATTTTAGGAGGAATCAATGTCTCACAGATCTCTGATGCTCAAAGCGGCAGCCGCGGCGGCCGTGCTCATGATCGCTCCGCAGGCGGCACAGGCTCAGTCTTCGGGCCTGACCTCGGAACAGGCTCTGGCGGCGATGCGCGCGGTGCAGGCCTATGCGAAAAACGACGGCTCCGACCCGTCGCTGGCGGTGATCGACCGTGACGGCAATACCGTGCTGCTGCTCCAGGGCAACAACGCGGCGCCCCATAATCTCGGCCTGGCGCAGCGCAAGGCGTTTACCGCGAACCAGTTCAAGATGAGATCGATCGACTGGCGCGACCGCACAAAGCCGGGCCAGCCGCAGGCCAGCGAACGCGAAACGCCCAACGCCATTCCCTTGGGCGGGGGCGTACCCATCATGGTCGGCAATGAGGTGATCGGCGCCGTCGGCGTTTCTGGCACCAAAGGCGGCCAGGAGGGCGACACGGCGGGAGCTCAGGCGGGAGCCGATGCGGCAGCGGCCCTGGTAAAGAGACTGCAAGCGCAGAATTAAAACCGATTGGAGTTGAAGGATGAGATCGCTTCTCAACATGCTGTTCTGCGCCCTTGCGCTTGCGGGATTTGTTCAAGCCGCCAATGCCGCAGACGCGCCGCCCCCCACCCAAGGCCCGATCTACGTCACGACCTTTTTCGAAGTAACGCCAGGCAAGACGGCGATGGCGAGAACGATGCTCAAAGAATATCGCGACGCTGCGCGCAAGGAGCCCGGAGCCATGTCGTCCGACATTCTGGAGGAAGTCGGGATGGCGTCTCGCTTCGCAACCAACGAAGTGTGGCGCGACTGGGCCGCCTATGACGCGCATGTCAAGGCCTCCGCGAAGGACCAGCTCTACGCCAAGATGCTGCCGATCCAATTCGGACCGCCCGATGCGCGTCCGCATCTCGGCCACTTCCTTGCGCCGGATATGGGAACGCCGACCGCGAACAGCATCATCATCCTCAGCCATCTCGATGTCACCCCACCGGCGATACCCAAGCTGCTCGAAATCATGAAGCCGCTTTCGGATGGATCGGTCAAAGAACAAGGCATGACGAAATATCAGATCTTGCGCCAGGCACCGGGCACCGGGAATCACTTCCGCCTGTTCGAGGTCTGGGCGAGCGAGCGGGCATGGGACGCGCACAATCTGGCCGCCCACACCCAGACGTTCCGCAACGAGCTCGCGCCCCTTCTGGGCACGCCTTACGACCAGCGCAAATACACGGTCGTGAATTAATTGCGGCGCCGGCACGGCGCATTCAGCAAAGGAACGCCGCCATGAGATCGCTTTCCTGGCTTTTCGCGTGCGCAGGCTTGGCGGTCATCATCGCCGGACCCGCATCGGCCCAGAACCCGCCTGTGCCGCTGATCGATGGGCCGACCTATCTCATGACTTACGTCGAGGTCATACCCAGTGCGAATGCGCGCGCCATCGCCATGCTCAAGGAGTATCGCGATGCAAGCCGCAAAGAGCCGGGCGCGATGTATGCCGACATCTATCAGGAAGAAGGCCAGTCCCACCGCTTCATTCTGAGTGAGATCTGGCAGAGCCGGGGCATGGCGGCGGATCACACCAAGGCCGCGGCGATGATGGGCCTCGCACAGAAGCTCAAACCCATCGAACTCGGCCCGCTCGACACCCGCACGCATCAGGCCCATTCGGTGACGCCGCCCAAGGCGCCATCCGCGAACGACGTCATTGTCATCAGCCATATCGATGTGGCCGGCGGCAATACGCAGAACCTGATGAACGCGTTCGCCCCGCTCTGGGAAGGCAGCCGCAAGGAAGCCGGCATGGTGCGCTACGAGATTCTGGACGAGGTTCCCGCTCATGTGAACCATTTCCGTTCCTTCGAGGAATGGTCGAACCTTGCCGCCTTCGAAGCGCATAACCGCGCCCCACACACTCAGACCTATCGCAGCACGGTCCTGCAGTGGCTGGGCACGCCCTTCGATCAACGGCTGTATCGCCTGGTCAACTGATCCCCATGCACAGCCCGATCCTTGCGCCGCTGATGGCGCTGGTTCTGTGGTCTTTCGTGATGTGGGCATGGCTTTATGCCACGCGGATTCCGGCGATAACAAAGAGCAAAATCGTCTACGACCCCTACCGCCCGAATGAGGCGTTCCACGCGCAGTTGCCCGCCCAAGTGCGCTGGAAAGCGGACAATTACAACAATCTCATGGAGCAGCCGACACTGTTCTACGCCGTGGCGCTGACCTTGGCGATGCTGGATGCGGGCGGCGGCTTTAACTTGGTTCTGGCCTGGCTCTATGTCGGTTTGCGCGTTGCCCATAGCCTGGTCCACGCGCTCATCA
>DASQIQ010000231.1:0-10207 GCA_035631495.1 Micropepsaceae bacterium | reverse complement strand
AAAACCAGGGCTGGCGATGATGCCTGCCAGAGTGCCGAGCCCTGGCCACGGGGCGACAACGGGCGTCAGCGGCGGGGCGTCTTCGCGGGATCCGAGACTCATGTTCAAAAGGGAAACCCATACGAATCTGCGTTCAACTGGCGTGTGATAACAGCCAATTCTTAAAGAGCGTGTTGAAGGGCGCAGGAAACGCTGCCCGTTTCTTGGGCAATTCCGACAGATCGACTTTCCGAAGCCGAGCCGTCAATGAACCATGAAAACCGCGACGTCCGCATGGGCGATCACATGGCGGGTGACGCCGCCGATCAGGCTCTCGCGCAGGCGGCCGCGGCCATACCCGCCCACAACGAGAAGATCGGCATTGCCTTCAGTTGCCGCGCTGAGCAAGGCTTCGCCGATCCGTTTGTGGCCGGGATCGATCAGGCGCTCGCTGCTTTTGACACCGTGCAACCCGAGATATTCCTTCAAGCCTTCGGTGGCTTGCGCTTTCAAGGGCGGACGCTGGACGCTGAGGATTTCCACACTGTCCGCCTTGGCAAGGTAGGGGATGGCCGCGCTGACGGCCTGCGCCGCCGCCGTCTTGCCGTCCCATCCGATAGCGATGCGGCGCGCAAAGCCGGTCGGCACCCGATCAGTCGCGCGTAAGACCGGACGGTCCGTTTCAACCAGCACTTGCACAAACGCTTCCGTCAAACCGGCCTGATCATTGTCCCGGAGCGGACCGAATACGACGAGGTCGGAAAGCCGCGCTGCCGCCGTGAGCTGGTCGCCGAAACTGCCCTGCACCTCGCGCAAGGAAAGCGTAACCGTTGCGGACCGGGCCGGGTGCCTCACGCGCTCCACCATGGCGCGCGCGCACACCGCATCGATAGTGGCCTCGATCCTTTTGGCCGCTTCATCACCGGCGTCCTTGGTCGCTTTGACGACCTCTTCCACCACGACACCTGAGACGCCGTCGGTAAAAAAAGCCAGCGCTTCGCTTAAATCCGGACGCACGAAGAACGCCATGACATGAGCATTGAAGGGCTTGGCCGCTTCGATGGCGTTGGCGAGCACAGCGGCGTCACGGGCGCCCCCGGTCACCGGCGCCAGAATCTTGGCTATGCTCATAGTGTCCTCGCTATGGGGCCCGCGCCGCGTATTATCGGACGGGAAAGGTTACGAGGCAAACGACCGATGGCTGCGATGAAACGCGATGCCGTACCTAGAGCATGGCAGCGCATGCTGAGCGGCCGGCGCCTCGATCTACTGGACCCTTCACCCCTCGACATCGAAATCGAGGACATTGCGCATGGGCTCGCCAGGGTGGCGCGCTGGAACGGCCAGACCAAGGGGGATTGCGCATTTTCGGTAGCCCAACATTGCGTGCTGGTCGAGCGCTTAGTGCACGAGCTCAGACCCAGGGGCACGCGGGCGTTGCGATTGGCAGCCCTGCTGCACGACGCGGCGGAATATGTCATCGGAGACCTGATCAGCCCGTTCAAGGCCGCGGTCGGATTGGACTATAAGGCGTTCGAGAACCGGCTCACACGCGCCATTCATATCCGCTTCGGGCTTGCGCCTGAGTGCACGCCGGAAGACGCCGCACTGATCAAACGCGCCGATCGCATCTCCGCCTTTTTCGAGGCGACGCAATTGGCAGGATTCAAGGTGGAAGAAGCCCGGCGCTTCTTCGGAGCGCCCACGGGGGTTGCTCCGCCACGTCTTGCGCCGCTCGTCGCCACCAGCGCCCAGGCTCTTTACCTCGAAAGGTTTCGTCATCTATCCGCTTAAGCACGTTTGGAAGGCGTCCAGTTTTTGCTGCTAGAGTGACGCCATGTCGCGCCTGCTGATCGCCCCCTTTTCTGCCCTGGAAGACGCCGTGCGGCGGCACCGCCCGTCGCATCTCTTGACGCTGCTCGACGAGCCCTTCGTGCCTACGCCTATGACAATTGAACCCGACCGGCATTTGCGCCTTCGCATGCATGACATCGTGACGCCGATGGATGGGGGCGTCATCCCGGAATCGGGCCATGTCGCCGACCTCATTGCCTTCGGCAAGACCTGGGACAGGACAGCGCCGTTGCTGGTGCACTGCTGGGCGGGTATCAGCCGCTCCACGGCTGCGGCCTATATCCTGCTCTGCGACCTCCACGGTCCGGGTCAAGAGTATAAAATCGCGCAAGGGTTGCGCTTCCACGCGCCACACGCTCAACCCAACCGTCTTTTGATCCGCCACGCCGACCAGCTACTGCGCCGCGACGGCCGCATGATCACGGCGGTGGAGACGATGGGCGAGGCGCGCGTCGTGGCAGAAGGCGAAGTCGTCGAGCTTCCGCTCGCTCTGGATGAATTGTGATGGCGGCAATAGGCAAATCCGCGAAGATTGTGAGAGACCCCACGCCGGCAGGCGGCGGAGGCCACGCCGTTTTGATCGGGCTGTCGGCGGCAGTGGTTTCGGTTGCGGACGAGCGTCCCCGCGTGCTCATCGTTCACCGCAGCGATGCGGCCGACGCGCTGCCCTTTGGCACGTTCGATCCGCTGGCGCATCGCACATTGGAATCGGGCTTGCGAAGCTGGGTCGAAGAGCAGACGCGATTGCAGCTCGGCTATGTCGAGCAGCTCTACACTTTCGGCGATCGTGGCCGCCATCTGACCGAGCCGGGCGAAGGGCCGCGCGTGCTTTCGGTCGGGTATCTCGCGCTCACCCGGCCGCAGGAGGGGCGCGGGCCCGATACACAATGGCGCGACTGGTACGGTTATTTTCCGTGGGAAGATTGGCGCGAACAAAAGCCCGCGATTATCGAGGCGCTCATCGTCCCCAGACTGACATTGTTTGCCAATTCGGCGCCGAGTGGCGAATTGCGCGAACGGCGCCGCGACCGGGCGCGGCTGTGCTTCGGGATCGGAGGCATTGCCTGGGACGAGGAGAAGGTCCTGGAGCGCTACGAATTGCTCTACGAAGCCAGCCTCGTCAAAGAAGCCCAACGCGACCGTCATTCCGAGCCGCCCGGCGGCCCGGTGCCGGCACTGGGTGCCGATATGGTGTTCGACCACCGGCGTATCCTCGCCACCGCCATGGGCCGCTTAAGGGCCAAGATGAAATACCGCCCCGTCGTGTTCGAGCTGATGCCGCCCGAATTCACACTGCTCCAGTTGCAGCGCACGGTTGAGGCTCTTTCCGGCATCCGCCTTCATAAGCAGAATTTTCGCCGCCTTGTCGAAACCCAAGGACTGGTCGAGGGCACAGGCCGCCTGTCGCGCAAATCCGCCGGCCGGCCGGCCGAACAGTTCCGCTTCCGCCGCGACGTCATCCGCGAGCGCCCTGCTCCCGGCGTGCGGCTGAGCCCAACGCGCCCATCGCGTTAAACCCGTATTAGCTCAACCGACTGTATGTCTTGACTCAGTAATGCTCAGGAGTAGCATAAGCCTGTGCCGGGCATCTTGAACCGGCCTTTTTTGATCCCATATATATGCTCATAGCGAGCATAATGAGAACCGCCATGGAAATGCTTCCCTACACCGCCGAAATCGCCGCCGCGACGGCCCCGTTCTATTCGCGCGTCAAACATGTGGTGCCGGAGATCGAATGGCCTGTCTTCGCGCCCTACGTCGCGGCGATCAATGCGATCAAGCGCGAGAAGCGCGCCGTCGTGCTGGCGCATAATTATATGACGCCGGAGATTTTCCACTGCGTCGCGGATTTTGTCGGCGACTCCCTGCAGCTTGCCCGCGAGGCGGCGAAGACCGATGCCAAGATCATCGTCCAGGCCGGCGTCCATTTCATGGCCGAGACCGCCAAGATCCTTTCACCGCACAAGACCGTGCTGATCCCCGATAGAGAAGCCGGCTGTTCGCTCGCCGCATCGGTGACGGCGGCGGATGTGCGCCTGCTGCGCCAGCGTTACCCGGGACTGCCCATCGTCACCTATGTCAACACCTCGGCCGAAGTGAAGGCGGAGTCGGATATCTGCTGCACCTCGTCCAACGCGGTCGATGTGGTGGAATTCATCGCCACCGAGTGGGGCGTCGACACCGTGATCATGATCCCCGACGAGTACCTCGCGCAGAATGTCGCCAAACAGACCGCGGTCAAGATCATCGCCTGGAAAGGCCATTGCGAGGTGCATAAGCGCTTTTCCGTCGCCGACATCGAAGGCCTACGCGCGGCCCATCCGGGCCTGATCGTGCTTGCCCATCCCGAATGTCCACCCGACGTCGTGGAGGCCGCCGATTTTGCCGGCTCGACTTCGGGCATGATCGCCTATGTCGACCGCAACCGGCCCAAACGGGTCGTCCTCGTTACGGAATGTTCGATGAGCGACAATGTCGCGGTCGAATATCCCGAATTGTCTTTTGTTCGTCCGTGCAATTTGTGCCCGCATATGAAGCGGATCACGCTGCCGAAGATTCTGCATTCCCTGCAGACCATGACCACCGAAGTGACCGTGGAGCCGCTGATTGCCGCGCGTGCCCGCGCCGCGGTGGAAGCCATGCTGCGTGTCTCCGTGCACGCACGGCGTTTGCGCCGCGAGGCGGCATAATGAACGTCCAACGCCAGGAACATGATTCACGCCTGGCGCTTGAGCGTACCAATCCCCCGCCAGCGCTTCTCATCGAACCTCTCGTGCGCCAAGCCCTCGCCGAGGATTTGGGGCGGGCCGGCGACATCACGACCGATGCCATCATTCCGGCTGACAAATGGGCGCGTGCCGTGATTGCCGCGCGCGAGCCGGGAGTCATCTCGGGCCTTATCGCCGCCGATTTGACGTTCAAGCTGATGGATGAAGCGATTCGTTTGACGCCTCGCGCTCCGGACGGATCCGAAGTGGTCTGCGGTAACATCATCGCGGACATCGAAGGGCCGGCGCGCGCGATCCTAACCGGGGAGCGGGTGGCGCTGAATTTCATGGGCCATCTCTCGGGCGTCGCGACGGCAACGCATCAGCTGGTCGCGGCGGTCGCCGGTACAAACGCGCGCATCATCTGCACGCGCAAGACTACACCCGGCTTGCGGGTGCTGGAAAAATACGCGGTGCGATGCGGCGGCGGCCTCAATCACCGCTTCGGATTGGATGACGCGGTACTGGTGAAGGACAATCACATCGCGGCCGCGGGCGGCATCGAGCTGGCGGTAAAGGCTCTGCGCGGCCGCTTGGGGCCCATGGTGAAGATCGAAGTCGAGGTGGATACGCTCGATCAGCTCGAAACCGCGCTAAGGCTCGGCATCGATGCGATCCTGCTGGACAACATGTCCCCCGACATCATGAAGCGCGCAGTGGCGATAAGCCATGGCCGGGCCAAGCTGGAAGCCTCGGGCGGCGTCACGCAGAATCGCGTGCGCGCAATCGCCGAATCCGGCGTGGATTATATTTCCTCAGGCGCCATCACCCACAGCGCCCGAAGCCTGGATCTGGGGCTGGATTTCCTCTGAACCGAGAAGCATTCCGGGCTTGATGACGCTGGTGGGCACCGAGATATTGGTCAGCCGCGCTTCGTCGCCGGCCTGCTGCTGACGCGCCTGCGCCATGGGATCGCGCCGGTAAAAGACGTGATTGCCGATTTGCGCGGTTTTCAGCATGGTCTGCGCCCAGGCGGGGGTCACATCCACATTGTGGTAGGCCACCGCATGGCCTGTCCGCCCCGAGAGCCGGACCGCGCCGATGAGGATTTTCTCGGCCAATTGCCGCACGCCCTGCCAGGCATATCCATCCCTCGGCCGGCGCAGCGTGGCATCGCACGCAAAGGAGAATTGACAGTCGCGGCGGTCGGGCTGGACGCCGTCATAGGCCACGCCGCAGACGGTGCTGGGATAATCGCGTTCGTGCGTACGCTGAAGCACGACTTCGGCCACGGCCTTTTGGCCCTCGATGCCTTCACCGCGCGCTTCGTAATACATCACCTCGGCAAGGCATTCGGCCTGTTGTGCGGTCTCCATTTTCGCCAGCTCAACCGGAGAGCCGGTGATGAGCACGGAATCGGGAAGCGCCGCGCGCGCCTGCATTTCATCCGTATAAAGAACAAATTCCCGCGCAGACGCCGCGCTGACGGCTACGATGGCGATTGCGCCCACCAAAGCACAGTCGGCGCGCAGGAGAGCGGTCCTCATTCCGGACATCATGCCGAATCATCCCCTTCAAGCACGATTTCGGGCCCCATCGAGTTTCGTTGCTAACAGCGCCGCGCGCGGTCGTCAACCACCAATGTTTTCTGTTAATTGCACGCAAATGCGAATGATAACTAATCCGTATACAGATTATACGACGGCTTTTAACCAGTTCAATCCTTGTCCCGCGCGGGCGCCAGCGCCGCTTGCGCGGCGGCAAGACGCGCAACGGGAACCCGGAACGGAGAGCAGGAGACATAATCAAGTCCGGCTTGATGACAAAAACGTATGGAATCCGGATCGCCGCCATGCTCGCCACAAATGCCCAGCTTGAGCTTAGGCCGCGAGCTGCGGCCGCGCTCCACCGCGATTTGCACAAGCTCGCCCACACCGAGTCTGTCGATGCTGACGAAGGGATCGCGGTCGATCAATCCGCGCGCCAAATATTCGCTCAAGAAGCTTCCGGCATCGTCGCGCGACACGCCCAATGTGGTCTGGGTCAGATCATTGGTGCCAAAGGAGAAGAATTCCGCCGATTCCGCAATCTCCTTTGCCATCAGCGCGGCCCGCGGCAGCTCGATCATCGTTCCGATCATATAGGACGGCGTTTTCCCGCGATTTTGTTTCACGGCCTCGGCGACCGACGCGATGCGCTCTTTGAGAAAATCGAGCTCGCTTTTGAAGCCCACCAGCGGGATCATGATTTCGAGCTGGACCGGTTTGCCGCTCTCGGCCTCGGCATCCAACGCGGCCTCCAGAATGGCCCGCGCCTGCATCTCGTAGATTTCCGGATAGGTGATCCCAAGCCGGCAACCGCGATGACCGAGCATCGGATTGGTTTCGGAGAGCGCAATAGCGCGGCTGCGCAATCTCATGGGATCGGCGCCGGCGGCCTTGGCCACTTCGGCGATCTCTTCATCCGTATGCGGAATGAACTCGTGCAAGGGCGGATCGAGCAGCCGGATGGTGACGGGAAGGCCCGCCATGATGCGGAAGATGTCGTGGAAATCGCCGCGCTGCATGGGGAGGAGCTTGTCGAGCGCGGCTTTGCGGCCCGCGACATCGTCTGCGAGAATCATCTGGCGCACGGCAAGGATGCGCTCGCCATCGAAGAACATGTGTTCGGTGCGGCAGAGGCCGACGCCTTCGGCGCCAAAACGCCGCGCGGTCTCGCAGTCGGTGGGCGTATCGGCATTGGCGCGCACCTTGAGCCGCCTTTTCGCGTCGGCCCAGCCCATCAGGATTCCGAAATCGCCGCTGGTTTCGGGATGCAGCATCGCGACACGGCCGCGATAGACCTTTCCCGCCGCGCCGTCGATGGTGACGATATCGCCGCGCGAGACCGTCACGGCGCCCGCATTCATGATGCCCCGCTCGGCATCGACCTTGAGCGTGCCAGCGCCCGTGACGCAGGGCCGGCCCATGCCGCGCGCGACCACGGCCGCATGGCTGGTCATGCCTCCGCGCACGGTAAGGATGCCCTTGGCCGCGTGCATGCCGTGGATGTCTTCGGGACTGGTTTCCAGCCGCACCAGGATGACGTCATGGCCGTCGGCCGCCGCGCGCTCGGCCTCATCGGCCGTGAACACCACCTCGCCCGAGGCCGCGCCCGGCGATGCCGCGAGGCCCGATGCGATCAGCTCCTTTGGCGCCTTCGGATCGAGCGTGGGATGCAGCAATTGTTCGAGCGCGGAGGGATCGACCCGCATCACCGCCTCGTCCTCGGAGATCAGCTTCTCGCGCACCATGTCGGTGGCGATGCGCAAAGCCGCCTTCGCGGTGCGCTTGCCGCTCCGCGTCTGCAGCATGAAGAGCTTGCCTTGCTGCACCGTGAACTCGACATCCTGCATGTCGCGGTAATGGGCTTCGAGCGCCGCGGCGATGCGCGTCAGCTGCGCGAAGGCATCGGGCATGGATTCTTCCATGGACGGGCGCTTGGACCCCAAGGCTTCGCGCGCGCGCTTGGTGATGGATTGCGGGGTTCGGATGCCGGCCACAACGTCTTCGCCCTGGGCATTGATCAGGAATTCGCCGTAAAGGGCGCGTTCGCCGGTCGAGGGGTCGCGGGTGAAGGCAACGCCGGTGGCCGAGGTGGCGCCGCGATTGCCGAACACCATCGCCTGCACATTGACCGCGGTGCCCCAATCCTCGGGGATGTTGTTGAGGCGCCGATAGGTCTTGGCGCGTGCCCCCATCCAGGAGCCGAAGACCGCCGCGATGGCGCCCCACAATTGCTCGTCGGCATCGTCGGGAAAGGGCTTTCCGAGAACCTGTTTCACCTTGGCCTTGTAAAGCTCGGCGATGCGTTTCCAGTCGGCGGCATCCAGATCCGTGTCGAGCTCAACGCCCTTGTCCTCTTTTTCGTTCTCCAGGATTTCCTCGAAATGCGAATGGTCCATTTCGAGCACGACGCCGGAATACATCTGGATGAAGCGGCGATAGGAATCATAGGCAAAGCGTTCATCGCCGGTCTGTTTGGCGACGCCCGCCACGGTCTCTGGATTCAGGCCCAGATTCAGCACCGTATCCATCATGCCGGGCATGGAGGCGCGCGCTCCCGAGCGGACGGACACCAGCAGCGGCCGCGCGGGATCGCCGAGACGCCCGTCGGCAAGCTCGCCGACCTTGGCGAGCGCGGCTTGCACGGCGGATTTCAAATCGGCGGGATATTTCTGGCCGTTCTTATAGAAATGGGTGCAGACTTCGGTGGTGATGGTGAAGCCCGGCGGCACGGGTAGGCCGAGATTGCTCATCTCGGCGAGGTTGGCGCCTTTGCCGCCGAGGAGCGTGCGCATGGCCGCGCTGCCCTCGGCCGCGCCCGCGCCAAAGCTGTAAACCCATTTCGCCATCGCGCCCGCCCCGCTTCCTGTTCGATCGTCCCTGCCGGGGGCGTTTCGTCCCTGCTGGCATCTTCGCCAGGCGGCGGGGCGTTGTCACGACCCCACCCTACGCTCTCCACAAGGGAGTGAAGCGAGCTTTACCTCCCCCTGGTGGGGAGGTCGAGCCGCGACGCGGCTCGGGCGGGGGGACTCTGTGAGTTATCCCTCGACTTTTGAAAAATCCGCCACCTGATGGGCGGTTTCCACGATCTGTGAGAGCAGCATCAACCGATTCTCTCGCAAGACCTTGTCGTCGGTGTTGACGGTGACCTTGTCGAAGAAGCGGTCCACCGGCACGCGCAGCGCCGCCAATGCGGTCATGGCGCCGGCGAAATCCTCGGCCGTAAGGGCCTTGGCGGTTTCGACCTTGGCGCGCACGAGGGATGCCTGCAGTTCTTTTTCTTCTTCCTGGCGCAGGCCGTCGGGCACGCCGCGATATTCGCGTTTGTCTTTCTTCTCTTCGATTCTCAGGATGTTGGCCGCGCGGCGATAACCGGTGAGCAGGTTCGCGCCATCGTCGGTTTTAAGGAAAGCCTGGAGGGCGCTGACGTCAGTAATCAACTCAACAGGATTGAAACCGCTTAAAGTGCGCCCGAATACCGCCCGCACGATCCCAACGCTGATCCCGCGATCGCGCAATAGGACTTCGAGCCGGTCTCGAAGGAAAACAAATGTAATGTCGTCCAGCAGATCTGCAGCGGTGACATAATCAACATCAATAAATGCAGGAAAGCGTTTCAAGTGTCCGAATAGAAGATCATTGCTTCGTAATTCAAACCGCATCTGATTGGTTTGCATTATACGGAGCAGGCCAAGCGCTGAGCGCCGCAATGCATACGGATCGCCCGAGCCGGTTGGTTTTTCGTCGATGGCGAAGAAGCCAACGAGCGTGTCCAGTTTGTCCGCGAGCGCGACCGCGATCGAAACCGGAGCTGTTGGCACCGCGTCGGAGGGGCCGAGCGGCTTGTAATGATCGCGGATGGCGTCGGCGACTTCGGGCGCTTCGCCGTCATGCAGCGCGTAATATCGGCCCATCACGCCCTGCAGTTCGGGGAATTCACCAACGACGCCGGTGGTGAGATCGGCCTTGCACAGGCGTGCCGCGCGTTTGGCCTTCTCCACATCGGCGCCGATGATCTTGGCGATGTCCCCCGCCAGGGCCGCGATGCGCTGCACGCGTTCCAATTGCGTGCCGAGCTTGGCGTGGAAGACGATGTCCTTCAGATCGTCGACACGGGATTCC
>DASQIQ010000230.1:0-7956 GCA_035631495.1 Micropepsaceae bacterium | reverse complement strand
CTCGGGTTTCTCGGGGGTCCCGGGCGTCTCGCCGTAAAAGCCCTGCGAGATGCCGGCGCCGCGGCAGCGCAAATGCCCGGGCTGCCCCGCGGGAACGGGTTTGCGTTCGGCGTCCACCACTTCGACTTCGAGGCCGGGCGCTGGCCGGCCGACACTATCGCCATGTGCGGCGACTTCGCCGGCAGAGAGGGTGGAGATGAATCCGCAGGCGGCACTGCCATACACTTCCCGCAAATTGGGGGTCAGTTTCTTAAGGACCGCGGCCTTCTCTTCCGGATAGAGCGGGGCCGCGCCTATGAACAGCGCGCGAAGCTTCGGGAATATCGGGCCTGCCTCGCCCGCATCGGCGAGAAACTGCCGCGCAAGGGGCGGCGTGATCAAGCTGACGGCATCCTCCCACCGGTTGATCTGATCGCGCAAATAATCCGGTTTATGATTATCGGTCATGAGCACGACCGGCCCGCCTACGAAGAGCTGGTTGGCGAGGAAAAAGAAGAAGGCCGAAAATCCCATCCCGCCAATGATGAGCAGGTTGGCCGGCCGTTCGGACGAGAAAACATCCGGAAACAGCTTCAAGGCGGTGTCGAAGCGCGCCAGCCATTGGCGCCGCGTCGTCATAACGCCCTTTGAGATGCCGGTGCTTCCCGACGTCATGCTGAAATTGTGCACGTCATCGGCATCGCGCACGATCCGATGATCGCCCGTTTGCGCCGCCAGCTTTGTCTGCCAATCCGAATCCAGCTCATGGACTTGTATGCCCGTGGGCGCCGTAATGGCGTTGGTTTCGCGCACCAGACGCGAGACCTTGAACAGCTTGACGGGGTTTACGATGGCTCGGGCGGGAGGCCGCGGCGGCAAATCCAGAGGCACGCCCCCCATGCGCATCAATCCGAAGGACAACGCGACATGCTCGATATTGCTCGACATCGCAAGCGCGACGAGATCCCCCGGCTTCACGCCCAGCTCGTGAAAATGGACACTCGCTTTGGCGATCCTATTAGCCAGTTCGCGATAGGTGACCGACCTGTCGCCCTCGACCAGCGCCAGCGCATCGGGTCGCAGCCGGGCGTGGTCGAAGATGGGATCGGAAAGATTTTCCCAAGTTGATGGCATTGGCGATGACCTCTTAGACCGTGATGCGCCCGACGCTGGGAATTGCCGCTTCGGCCAAGCTTCATGGCGCGGGCAAGCAAAGTCCCTTACCATTCCGGCAAGGAACAGGCATGCAATTTCCTCCTGAGCCCTCAGCTCCCGGGGCCCTGGCTTTGCTGCCTCCCTTGAGTCGCTAATTCTCCCGCATGCTAACATTTCCGCTGATAATTGGCAGGGAACCGATGACACAAAGCTGCGGGAGGGTTAATGGTCCCGTCCGCAATTTGTCGTTCGGGGCACGCGGAAACCAGTTTCCAATGCTTTGCTGTCCCCGAGAGCGGAAAATGGGTTAGGCAAATCCGTTCTTGCGATTTGCGCATGAGGATTGTGTATGAACGTTCGTTCGAGTCCCGCAAAGTCCGCCGTCGACGCGGCGGCCGAATACGCGAAAAATTTCAGCGCCGCGGTCTCCATGGAAAGGACCCGGCGTCTTTTCGAGGCACGCCAACTCTATCTGGCGGCTGTCAAGGCGAAGCCCGGCGATGGCGCTGCGCTCGAAGGCGCCGCACGCATGGCTGCGGCGGCGGGCGAGCACCGTGTGGCGATCGAGCACTTACGCGCCGCCCTCGCGGCCGACCCCAAGCGCAGTAGTGCGCGCGAGCGGCTGATCGGAGGCTTGCTGCACATCAGCGAACTGGCTTCGGCCGAGGAAGAGGCGCAGACCGCGCTCGCCTTGGCGCCAAACGAAGTCACGCTTCTGAATATGCTCGGCGTCATCCAAAAGCGGCGCGGCCGATTCAGCGAGGCGATGGAGACCTTCCGCAAAGGGATCGCGCTTGAACCCTTAAATCATTCGCCCTGGTACAATCTGGGCAATACATATCTGACCATCGGAGATTTCCCGCAGGCGGCCGAGGCGCTGAAGCGCGCGTCCGAGCTCAAGAAAGATTCAGAGACCACGCGCCTTTACGGCCAGGCCCTGATCGGCATGGGCGAGCACGAAATGGGGATGGCCGCATTCGCGCGCGCTTCTCAACTCGATCCGAAGAATTGCCGGGTCTATACAAGCCGAGCTGCTGCGCTGCAGCGGATCGGGGCTCCCGATGCCGAGGTTCTGGCCGAAATCGATTCTGCCATCGCGCTCGAGCCGAGCAATGCCGAACACATGCGCTCCAAGGCAGCCTATTTTCAAAGGCGCAGCCGCTTTGCCGACGCCGAAGCCGTCCATAAGGAACTGCTCGCCAAGAATCCGGACGACATCGAGACGTTGCTGCGCCTTGGACACCTGCTGGGCTATTCCCTGCGCCGCTATGAAGAGGCGAACGGTTTTCTTCGCCATGCGCTGGCGTTAAGGCCCGACGATCCGCGCTGCCTGTCAGGTCTTTGCAAGAGTCTGCTCGACAGCCGCTACGGCGTCGAATCGGATCACATCGAAGAGGCCGGCAAGGTCGCCCATCAGCTGGTCGCCACCGGCACCGACCTGAAGCCGCATGCCGCCAATCTGTCCGGCGTGTTCCTCAGGCTGGCCGATTATGCCGGATTGGACGCGCTCGGCGACCGCGGAGAATTGATGGCGTTCTGGGTCGACCGCATGAATGTCGGCTCGCTGCACAATCAACTCGGGCGCGTCGTCACGCCGGAAGACCGCCGGGTGCTGGTGCACTGGCACCGCGAATGGGGCCGCCGTGTCGAGGAGCAGGCGGCAAAGACCCCGATCAAGCGGCCGCCGCCACGCCCGGCGCTGCGCTCGAAGATTCGCATCGGTCTCATGTCGTCGGACTTGCGCGATCACCCCGTTGCTTATTTCGCGCTGCCGATCATCGAGCATTACGACCGCGACCGCTTTGAGTTCATCTGCTACTCCTTTTATCCCGCGCCACCCGACCGCGTGCAGTCCTTCATGCAGCAGCGCGTGCTGGGCTTTCGTTCGATGCTTCAGGCGACCGATGTGGAGATCGCCCAACAGATCGCCGATGACGAGCTGGACATCCTGTTCGAGCTTGGCGGGTCCACGCGCTACAACCGCCTCGAGGTGCTGGCCTACCGCGCGGCGCCGCTTCAGGCGAGCTGGCTCGGCTACCCCCATTCGGCGGGAATCGGCGCCATCGATTACATCATGGTTGACCCGTATCTGAAGCCGGACGATCCCGCGCTTCTCATCGAGAAGCCGTTCGTGATGCCGGAAAGCTGGGTGTGCTTGGGCTGCCTCGGTTTCCGCGAGGAGCCAATCGAAGCTGGCACCCCGGGAGAACGGGCCGGTGCGCTGACCTTCGGGACGATGAACAATCCTTATAAATATACACCCGAGCTGTTCGCGCTCTGGGCCGAAGTCATGAAGCGCGTCCCGCGTTCGCGCTTCCTGTTTGTCCGGCCCGAAGCGGGCGCGCCGACCTTCCGCGCCAATATCGCGCGCGAATTCGGCAAACACGGGGTCGGCGAGGACCGGCTGATGTTCGAGAGCGTTCGCGGCAAACATATGCGACACTACAACCGCATCGATATCGCGCTCGATTCGGCGCCGCACACCGGGGGGACCACGACCTGCGAGACGCTGTGGATGGGCTGTCCCACAGTGACGCTGGTCGGCGAGGCCTTCTTCGAGCGCTTGAGCTACAGCAATCTGTCCAATGCCGGATTGGGCGATCTTTGCGCCTTTACGCGCGAGCAATATGTCGAAATTGCTGTTGATCTTGCCAAGGATCGCGCGCGCCGCCTCGACCTGCGTCGAAATCTGCGCGATTCTCTGCGCACATCGCCGCTGGGCGATGCGCAGCGTTGGGTAAAGAATTTCGAATTGACCATCGACCGCACATTGGGAAGGACGTAACCGGTGAAGGCCGTCATCCTTGCCGGCGGGCGCGGGACGCGGATCTCCGAAGAGACGCATTTGCGGCCCAAGCCCATGGTGGAAATCGGCGGCCGTCCTATTCTATGGCACATCATGAAGATCTACGCGGCGCATGGCGTCACGGATTTTCTCGTCTGCCTCGGCTATCAGGGCTATGTCATCAAGGAATATTTCACCAATTATCTTCTGCATACGGACGATGTCGCTTTCGACCTCGCCCAAGGGCGCATGGAATTTCTCGGCGCGAATGGAGCCGAGCCCTGGCGCGTGACTCTGGTCGATACCGGCCTTTCCACGGAAACCGGGGGTCGCGTGCGCCGCCTGCGCCCCTATCTCGAGAACGAGGACGCGTTCTGCCTCACCTATGGCGACGGTCTCGGCGATGTCGATATTACGCGCCTGCTCGCGTTTCATCGGGCGCACAAAAAGCTCGCCACCATGACCGTTGTCCATCCGCCGGGCCGATTCGGTGTCGTCGCGCTGGAGGGCGACCGCGCCGTGACGTTCCAGGAAAAACCCAATGTGGAAAGCGGCTTCATCAATGGCGGATTTTTTGTGCTCAATCCCCGCGTGCTCGATCTGATTTCGGGAGATCGCACGATCTGGGAACGCGAACCCATGGAGCATCTGGCAAGACATCAGGAACTGGTCGCCTTCCGCCATGACGGGTTCTGGCAACCGATGGATACGCTGCGCGAGAAAGACCAATTGGAGGCTGCCTGGGCGACCGGCAACGCTCCCTGGAAGATCTGGTCATGACGGCCACCGATTTCTGGCGCGGCCGGCGTGTGCTCCTTACCGGCCACACCGGCTTCAAGGGTGCCTGGACGGCGCTCTGGCTGGAGCGCGCCGGCGCAGTCGTGACCGGTTTCGCGCTGGCGCCGCCGGAGGACCGGGACTGCGTCTATCGCTGCGCAGCGCCCTGGCCGCGGCTCAATTCCATCATCGGCGATCTACGCGATCCGGTTGCGATATCCCGGGCGGTCGCGGCATCGGACCCGGAAATCGTCATCCACATGGCCGCGCAGGCCTTGGTGCGCCGCTCCTATCTCGATCCCATCGAGACCTTCGGCTCCAATGTGATGGGCACCGCCCATCTTCTTGCCGCGGCGGCGAGCAGCCCAGGCGTGCGCACGATTCTGGTCGTCACCAGCGACAAGGTCTATGAGAACAACAATTCGGGCCGAGCCTTTCGTGAAAGCGACCCCCTCGCCGGCGATGATCCTTACAGCGCATCGAAGGCCGCGACGGAGCTGGTCGCTCGTAGCTGGCGAAAGAGCTTCTTGCGCAAACCCGATAGCCCCGTGCTCGGCATCGCACGCGCCGGCAACGTCATCGGCGGGGGCGACTGGGGCGAGGACCGCCTGATCCCGGACGTTATCCGCGCCGGCGTCAAAGGCGAGCCGGTCGTGCTGCGTTATCCCGCGGCCACGCGCCCCTGGCAGCACGTCCTCGACGTCGTGGCAGGCTATTTGTCTTACGCCGAACAGCTCACCACGAAGCCTGGCGACACGCCCGAAGCGATGAATTTCGGACCTTCCCCGCGCGAGCCCGCGCTTTGTACTTCGGAGATCGTCGGATTGCTGCAAGGAGCGTTTGGCTGGAAGCACGGCTGGGTTTTGCAGCCTGGGGAAGCACTCCCCGAGAAGACCCAGCTTTGCCTCGATCCGAGCCTCGCGGCAAAGACGCTGGCTTGGCGGCCCAAGCTGGGCGCGTCCGATGCTCTCGGTTGGATTGCCCGCTGGCACCGTTCACATCTGGACGGCAAGAACATGCGCGAAATCTCGCTCGCCGACCTCGCCGCCTTCGAAGCTTTGCCGAGCCGGGCGAAAAGCCGAGTCGCCGCCGAATGACGAGCGATATTCCGGCCTGCCGGTTCTGCGGAGCAGCGCTGAAGCACATCGTGCTGGATTTGGGGGAACAACCGCTGGCAAACAGCTTCCTGACGGAAGCCGATCTTCAGCGCCCCGAACCCCGATACCGGTTATGCGTGCGGGTCTGCGACGACTGCCTCCTGGTGCAGACCGACACGACCGTGCCGCCGGAGACGATCTTCTCCGATTACGTCTACTTTTCCTCTTATTCCAGCGCCTGGCTCGCGCACGCCAAGGCCTATTCGGAGGCGATGATCGCGCGCTTCGGGCTGGGGCAGGACAGCCGCGTCATCGAGGTCGCCAGCAATGACGGCTATCTCCTCAAAAATTTCGTCGCCCGAGGAATTCCCTGCCTGGGCATAGAGCCGGCGGAGAACGTCGCCGCGGTGGCGCGCGCGGCAGGCGTGCCCACCGCCAGCATCTTCCTAGGCGAGAACACGGCGCGCCAAATCGTGTCCGAAGGCGGCGCGGCCCATCTGGTTGCGGCCAACAATGTGCTGGCTCACGTGCCCGCGATCAATGATTTCGTCGCCGGCTTGCGTGAGCTCCTCGCCAATGACGGGGTGTTGACGGTGGAATTTCCTCATTTGTTGCAGCTTATATCGCAGGTGCAATTCGATACCATCTATCACGAGCATTTTTTCTATTTGTCGCTGGCGGCCGTGGAGCGCGTATTTGCCAAACACGGGCTCAAACTGTTCGACGTCGAACAGCTTCCCACCCATGGCGGCTCGCTGCGCATATTCGCGATGCGCGCCGACAGCACGACTCCGCGCGCAACATCGCAAAACCTGCAGGCGGTCCGCGGCTTGGAGCGCGACGCGGGCGTGCAGCGGCGGGATTATTATGACGGCTTCACGCGGCGGGTTGCCGCGACGATCGCTTCGTTGCGCGATTTTCTTGATACCGCACGCGGAGCGGGAAAAACCGTCGTCGCCTATGGTGCGGCGGCCAAGGGCAATACGCTGCTCAACGCTTGCGGCGTAACCAAGGCCGATATTGCTTATGCGGTCGATCGCAATCCTCACAAGCAGGGGCATTTTCTCCCAGGCACCCATCTGCCGGTCTACACGCCCGAACGCATCGCGGAGACGCGGCCCGGTTATGTGCTGATCCTCCCGTGGAATCTGAAGGACGAAATCGTGCAGCAGATGAAAGACATCGGCACATGGGGCGGAAAATTCGCCATTCCGATCCCCGAACTTAAGGTGTTCGCCGCGTGAAACTGACGCCGACGAAAATCCCGGGTGCGCTCATCGTCGAGATCGAACCCCTTGTCGATGAGCGTGGCTTCTTCGCCAGGACCTATTGTGCGGAGACCTTGCGCGCCGCAGGCGCGGCGTTCGGGACGATTCGTCAGACCAGCATTTCCGTCAACACCAAACGCGGCACGCTCAGAGGCATGCATTGGCAGGCTGAACCTCACCCCGAAGGCAAGATCGTGCGTGCGGCTTCGGGCAGGATTTTCGATGCGATCGTCGATCTGCGTCCCCAGTCCCCGGCCTACCGGAGCTGGTTCGGTATCGAACTCGATGCGAAAGCACAAAATGCGCTGCTGATCCCGCCAGGATGCGCGCACGGCTTTCTGACCATCGAGGAAAATTGTGCCATTGAATATGTCATGGATACGGATTACGTGCCCGGCCTCTCGCGCGGCTGCCGGTGGAACGACCCGGCGTTCGGGATCGAGTGGCCCTTCGCTCCGATTGCGATGAGCGAGCGGGACAAGACATGGGCGGATTTCGCGCCGTGAACGGGGACGAGCGCACGGTTCTGATCACCGGCGCTTCGGGCTTTGTCGGGCGTCCCTCTTTGATGGCTCTCAAAGCGCGCGGATTTGGCGTGCACGCGGCCTCGCGGCGCATTCCATCGGAGGTTCCGGCCGGCATTGCATGGCACAGATGCGATTTGCTCGATTCCGCGCAGCGGCGCGCGCTGATCGAGACGGTGCGCCCATCGCATCTGTTGCATCTTGCCTGGTATGTCGAGCATGGACGGTTTTGGACGGCACCGGATAACGACGAATGGGTCGCCGCGAGTTTGGACCTGCTGAAGCATTTCACCGAACAAGGCGGGCGGCGCGTGGTGTTCACGGGAAGCTGCGCTGAATATGATTGGAGCGGGCCAACGGACGCCCCTTGG
>DASQIQ010000229.1:0-7581 GCA_035631495.1 Micropepsaceae bacterium | reverse complement strand
TAGAGCGGCTTGGGCGGCGGGCCTTCGGGCGTGTCGGCTGCTAGCCTTGCAACGAACACGGCATCGGGTTGGCGCACCAGACTGTCCAGGGGCTGCAGGCCGGCCTGTTCCAGCATAGGTCCGACGGTATCCACCGCAGTTCCGGCGAGCAACACCGGCCCGCGACCCGCCGCCAGCCCGACGATTCGTTTCGCACTCGCTTCGAGCAGGATCAGTTCCGGCGCCATTAGGGACCCGCGCGAGATGGCACGCCCGCCGAGATAGATTTCGCCGCGTTTGGCATCGGCCACGGCGAAGGCCGTCGAAATATCCGAACGCTTTTCCAAAGCCTCTTGCGCCATGGCATCGAGCGTGGTGACGCCGATGACCGGCCGCTTCAACCCGAGGCCGAGCGCACGCGCAAAAGCGAGACCGACGCGTTGCCCGGTAAAGGTGCCCGGGCCTGTGGTTACCGCGATCCTGTCGAGCGCCGCAAAGGAGACGCCGGCGACCCGCATCAGCGCACCCACCATGGGCGCAAGCGCTTCGGCGTGACCGCGCACCATCAGGAGATGCTCATGGGCGAGCGTCTCTCCCTCCGCCACGAGCGCCGCCGAGCAGGCGCCGAGTGCGGTATCCATAGCAAGGATCATCACTTGAGCTTCGCCCCAGCCCGGCTAAAGAATCCGGCAGGCTTCATCGAATTCGAGACGCCCGGCGCGAGGCCGCAAGGCCGTCTCGTCGCCATAGCCCACATTGCACAGGAAATTGGACTTGATCGTCGTGCCGGCGAAGAATTCGCGGTCGACGCCAGCATTGTCGAAGCCCCCCATCGGTCCGCAATCGAGACCGATGGCGCGCGCCGCCAACATGAAATAGGCGCCCTGCAGAGTGCCGCCGCGAAGGGCCGATTCCTGCAGCTCGGCCGGAGTTTTCTGACTCCAGGATTCCTTGGCGCCGGGATTCGAGCTGAGCTTGTCCATCATTTCGTAGAATTTTGTGTCATAGGCGATGATGGCGGTGGCGGGCGCCGACATTGTCTGTTCGACATTGCCCTTGCTCAGATGCGGCTTTAATCGCTCCTTCGCTTCGGGAGACATGATGAACACGAACCGCGCGGGTGTGGTGTTGTTGGTCGTCGGACCCCAACGGGCCAGATCGTAGACCGCCATCAGCATTTGCCGGGTCACCGGCTCCTGACGCCATTTGCGATGGGTGCGCGCCTTGCGGAACAGGACATCCAGCGCGTCGTCGTTGACGGCTCGGCTCACGGTCAACCGCCTTTCATTCGCGGCAATATTTTCGCTTACGATAGGTCACTGAGCGAGCGCGGGCAATCGCGCTGTCCTATTTGCGTCCCTTCACTTTGCGCTCGATGGCATCCCAGATCAGGGCAGCCCCATCTGCGCCGCCGAAGCGCTTCAACTCCTGGATGCCGGTCGGCGAAGTGACGTTGATCTCGGTGAGATAGTCCCCGATCACATCGATGCCGGCGAAGATCAGGCCTCGCAGCCTGAGCTCGGGTCCGATGGAATCGCAGATGGCAAGATCGCGGGAGGAGAGCTCGACGGGCTCCGGGCGTCCTCCAACATGCATGTTCGAGCGGGCCTCGCCGGCGGCCGGCACACGGTTGAACCCGCCGATGACCTCACCGTCGACCAGAATGATCCGCTTGTCGCCCTTGCGCACGTCGGGAACGTAGCGCTGAACCACTACCGGCTCGCGATAGAACTGGGTGAACATTTCGAGCAAAGCGTTGAGGTTCTCATCATCCGGCTTGAGCCGGAAGACGCCGGCTCCGCCATTGCCGTAAAGCGGCTTGAGCACGATGTCCTTGTGCTCGGCACGAAAGGCGCGAATCTCGGTAGCGTCCGAGCCGATCAAAGTGGGCGGCATCAGCTCCTTGAAATTCGTGACAAAGAGTTTTTCGGGCGCATTGCGGACGTGGAAGGGATCGTTCACGACCAGCGTTGCGGGGTGGATGCGTTCCAGAAGATGCGTCGCGGTGATGTAAGCCATGTCGAACGGCGGATCCTGGCGCATGAGCACCACGTCGGCTTCGGAGAGATCGTAGCGGACGGAATCGCCAAGCGTGAAATGATTGCCGCGTTCGTTTCTGACCTGGAGCGGACGCACACGCGTCACCAGTTTCGTGTCGCGCAAGGCCAGGTCGCGCGGCCCGTAATAAAGCAGTCTATGCCCGCGCGCCTGCCCCTCAAGGGCCAAGGCGAATGTGGAGTCGCCCGCAATATCGA
This sequence comes from Micropepsaceae bacterium, assembly GCA_035631495.1. GTDB lineage: Bacteria > Pseudomonadota > Alphaproteobacteria > Micropepsales > Micropepsaceae > CAIYRG01. Next base: position 5,347 of record DASQIQ010000229.1, on the reverse strand, counting down.
TGCGCTCGATCGGATCCATTTGTATCGCAACGGCGAGCGCCATCGAGTCCCAGCTTTCAGTTGAGCCGGCGCTTCAGCGCATGCAGTGCGACCGCCGCGTCATGCGAAAAATGATCGCTTGAGTGCGGCAGCTTGAGACAGGTTTCATAGGCGCGGCGCGCATCGGACAGCGCGCCCGTCGATTCCTGAAGCCGCCCGAGCTCCAACCATGCGGCGCTGCGGCGCGGCGCGATCATCGTCATACGCCGCAAGATCTCGATGGCACGCGCCGTGTCGCGGCTCTTCAGCGCGCGGTTTTTGATGTTGTTCTGTAGCCGGAGCAACACCTCGATATCGCTGACGGGGGCGAACGGATCGGGGGAACCGGAGGAGCCGGGCTCCGGAACGGCCAGCGGCGTCCCAAGGCCCGGCGCGGCGACGCGTTCGCGGTCCAGCACTTCGCCGCTATTGAAGGGATCGATGATCGCCTCGCTGCCTTTTACTGCGACGCGCATCAGGAAATGGCCCGGTGCGAAGAGGCCTTGCGCTTCCATGTGACCGGCCCGCGCGGCATGGATGTACAAGATGCCCAGCGTGACGGGCAGCCCGCGCTTGCGGTCGATCACCGCCATCAGATCCGCGTTTTCTGGAGCGTCGAAGTCGCCGCGCTCGCCCTCATAGCCATAGTGCCCGGCGAGCACCGAGGAGAGAGCTCGGGCCGCGCTGTCGCCGTCGCGCGCGAAATCGGCCTCGGCACGAACCCGCTCCGCCAGTTCCCACAGATGGTTGCGAAAACGATCCCGCTTCCAATCGGGATGATCAAGCGCGGCCAGCATCAGAGCTGCTGTCGCCAGATCGTGCGGACCATCGCCCGCCTGTCCCAGCCGCGCGAGATATTCGGAAGGTGTCTCTTCGCGGGCAGAAAGCGCGGCGAACACGGATTGCTCATTATTGTTGGGATTGTGCCGAAAAGCCGTAGCGGATGGGATCGCTCTTCAGCACCACGTAATTCTCCACCCGTTTGACGCCGTTCACTTTCTCGGCGTGGGCAACGACCCGTTCCAGCTCGTCCTTATCTTGTGCGACACCCATCAGATAAACCACGCCGTGCACCACATCGGTGGTGTAATTCACATCTTTGATGGATTCATCGGCAAGCAGGGTCGCCGCGAGCTGCGTGCGCATGATGAAATCGGCGGGACCATCCAGCCAGCCGAAAAAGTCGCTGACTTCAATATCGTTGTCCACCTTGCGAACGCCTTCGACGCTCCAGGCGACGCGGGTTGCATTCAGCCGGTCCTCGGGTTTGGAGACCCGGCCCGCCAACAGCACGCGCCCTTCCACGACCGTTGTGGAAACACTGAGGTAAAGGCCGGGCGAATCCTTCGCCAATTTTCCATCAAGTGTCGTCTTGATTCGCACATCGTCGATGGCATTACCGATCGTGCGTTCCTGGCGCGCGGCCGACACGCCGGCGACGGCGCCGGTGGCCGCGCCCCAGACGCAGCCGGAGAGAAGGGGAATGAAAGCCAAAGGGATGAGACGGATGAAAAGGCGAACGTACCGGGTCATCGCAATACTCCTTGCGAACACATCATCTCGAATCAGGCCGCCATGCATCCTTCACGTGAAGGGGCCAGCGGTGCGGTGTGACGAATATCGCGTCGAATCGCACACCTTTGTGGCGTAAACTGGGACGTGCTCCCAAGTAAAGCGCCGCGGCGCGGGCGATCCGGGCGCGTTGGCGGATGGTGATCGCCTCAGCCGCGCCCAACTCGGAGTCCCGCGCCTTTACCTCAACAAAGCATAGAATACCTGAAGGCGTCATGGCGATGAGATCCAGCTCGCCCGCATGGGTTTTCACACGCCGCCCAAGCACCCGGTAGAATTTGCAAGCCAGAAGAAAGGCCGCCAGCGTCTCGCTTCGCCGGCCATGCGTCTCGGCCTTGCGGCGACGGTCAAGCTTCCGTGTCACCCGCCGAACCCTTCTCGCCCTTGAGGTATAGAGCGCGCAAATAAACCTCCCTCCGCCTGCTTCCCGTAGCCTGGGCGATGAGGGTCGCCGCGGCCTTGACCGGCATGAAAGGCAGCGCCTGGACCAAAAGTGCATCGATTTGGGTCGAATCGGATGGGGCCTCCGCGGCAGGCGGCCCGACAAGCACAACAATCTCTCCTTTCGGCGGGGCGCCAGCGTAGTATGCGGCCAGTTGGTCCAGGGCGCCCCTTCGGACCTCCTCATGGAGCTTGGTCAACTCGCGCGCGACCGCAGCCTCCCGAGGACCAAGGATTTCGGCCATATCTTTGAGGGAGGCGGCCAAGCGGGGCGCCGTCTCAAAAAAGATCAACGTTCCGGGAATCCCCGTCAGTTCCGAGAGTGCCGTGCGCCTTTCGCCGGATCTGGGCGGCAGGAAGCCAACGAAGAAGAACCGATCGCTGGGCAGTCCCGCTACGGTCAGCGCCGCCAAGGCCGCGGAAGCGCCCGGAACCGGAAAGACCGGCAGGCCTTGCTCGTGCGTATCACGCACAAGCTTATGTCCCGGGTCCGACACAAGGGGCGTGCCTGCATCGCTGACGAGCGCCAGACGCGCGCCTTGCCGCAACCGCTCCAACAGTTTGGGACGCATCGAAGCGGCGTTGTGATCGTTGTAAACCAATAGCGGCCGGCTGATGCCGTAAAGCGCAAGAAGACGAGAGGTCACCCGCGTGTCTTCGGCCACAATGCAATCGCAATTGCGCAGCACATTCAGCGCTCGCAGGGTGATGTCGGCGGCGTTTCCAATGGGCGTGGCCGTCAGATACAGGCCAGGCGAAAGGACAGTATCCGGCATGGCGTTTGTTTCGGAAGCTTCGCTGCGCAACCCTGCCCGGGATTTACCCCCGACCGGCCGCATCCTAGGGTCGCTATTCGATTCGGCGGGTCCCGCATCGGGAAGACCGTGCCGATGAGCCGAGGGCGGCAAAGAAGGAGCAGCCGCGGATGAGTGTTTTCGCGTTTTTTTCTGGCGGCGCGCCACGAGCAGCGACTCCAGCTGAGCTAAGGATTCGGATGCCCGAATCGCGCGCGCGAGTGTGCGCGATTGCAGCTGTTCTTGCGATAGGCACCGTTCTTGCGAGCTGTCAGGCCATGATGAGGCCGGCCGTTTTGGCGGCGCCTCCACCTCCGCCGCCGGCGCCGCTCATCCTTGCGCCCCCTCCCCCGCCGCCGCCTCCGGCGCGCCCGGATCAGCCGAATTTCTACCGTCTGCGCAATACGCCTGCCGGCGTGACGCCGGCTCGTGTGGCGCTGTTGCTGCCTTTGTCCAGCCCGTCGGCGGAAACCCGTGCCGTTGCGGAGGCTTTGGAGAGAGCTGCGGAACTCGCCGTCTTTGATTCAAAGGCCAACGACATTCTGCTGATGCCGCGCGACGATGGCGGTACACCCGAAAAGGCGGCCGCGGCAGCAGCCAAAGCCATCAATGATGGGGCGGAAATCATTATCGGGCCGCTCTTCGCGCAATCGGTCACCGCGGTCGGGCCCATCGCTCGCGCCCGGCATGTGCCGGTGATCGGGCTATCCAGCGACCGTTCGGTGGGCGGAAATGGGATTTATCTCCTCAGCTTCCAGCCTGAAACGGAAGTGAACCGTATCGTCAGCTATGCGGCGCGGACTGGCCACAGCGCCTTCGCCGCGCTGGTGCCTAAGACCGCCTATGGCGACAAGGTCACCGCCGCGTTCCGCGATTCGGTGATGCGGGCGGGCGGAAGCATCGTCACCATCCAGAGCTTTGACGAGAAAGCCGAGCTTGTGGGGACGCCGGCGCGCAATGCCGCGCAATCGGGGGCGGATTCCATTCTGATCGGCGAAGGTGGGGCCATGTTGCAGGGTATCGCCCCTGCGCTCGCCATTGGAGGTGCGGCCACGCGCGGCGTGAAATTGCTGGGCACCGGCCTTTGGGATGATGCCTCCGTTACCCAAGAACCGCTGCTCGCGGAGGGCTGGTTTGCCGCCCCCCCGCCAGCTTCGTTCCGGGCCTTCTCGGACCATTACCGTGCGGTCTTCAACGCCACGCCCCCGCGCATCGCAACCCTCGGTTATGATGCGATTTCGCTGGTGGCCCTTTTGTCGAAGGGCCAGCCCTTCGAGCGCTTCACCGATGCGGCTTTAAGCGATCCCAACGGATTTTCCGGCGTCGACGGCATATTCCGCTTCCGCAATGACGGTTCGGCGGAACGCGGGTTGGCGATACTGGAAGTGCGCCAGAACGGATTTGCGGTGGTCGATCCGGCGCCCAAAACCTTCCCGCAGCCGGGGTTCTAACGGGGAAGCGATTCTCTTTCGGGCAGGTCGGCCAGTTCGGCGATGATGCTGTTCAGCACCAGCCTGCCTGGCGGAGTGGCGGCGAGGCGGTCCCCTTCCAGAGTGACCAACCCTAATTCGCGAAGCTTCGTGATGCGATCCTTTGCCGGCGCCCTGCCCCAACGGGCGCGATAGACTGAAAGATTCACCCCTTCGGTCAACCGAACATGCATCAGCAGATTTTCCTGGGCCGCTTCATAGGGTGGAACGTCGGTCAGGGTGAGGCTACTACCCATCCTGTTGACGGACGCTAGCCAGTTTTCCGGCAGGCGTTCGGCTTGAGTTGCCAAACGTCGTTCGGAGATCGTCAGCCGGCCATGGGCACCCGGGCCTACACCGGCATAATCTCCGTAACGCCAATAGGTTAGATTATGGCGGCTCTCGGCGCCCGGTCTTGCATGGTTCGACACTTCATAGGCCGGGAGCCCCGCCCTGCCCGTGATCTCCTGCGTCAACTCGTAGAGTTCGGCGGCGGAATCCTCGTCCGGAAGATGAAGTTTTCCCTGGCGCGCCAGTGTCGCATAGGCCGTACCTTGTTCGATCGTGAGCTGATAAACCGATAGATGTTCGGTTCCAAAGCTCAGCGCCTGATTCAGCTCGGCCGCCCAGTCTTTGGGATTCTGTTCGGGGCGCGCATAGATGAGGTCGAAGCTGACCCGGGGAAACAAAGCTTGCGCCAGGCGGATGGCCGCTTTGGCTTCATCCACGCCATGCAGCCGGCCCAACGCTTTCAGGGCCCGATCATCAAGGGCCTGAACGCCGATGGATGCCCGGTTGACGCCGGCGGCGCGATAATCGCGGAAACGGACCTGCTCGACACTGTTGGGATTGGCTTCGAGCGTAATCTCCGCATCGGACGAGACCGGCCACAGCTCCGCGATGGCATCCAGCACCCGGGCGACCGCGGCTCCGCCCATCAGCGATGGGGTGCCGCCGCCGAAAAAAACGCTCGTCACCTCGGGGCGCTGTCCGCCCTGCAGTGCCGCGACCGCGGCCAGTTCTCTGGTGATTGCGGCCGCCCAAATTCCCTCG
>DASQIQ010000228.1:0-4692 GCA_035631495.1 Micropepsaceae bacterium | reverse complement strand
CAAAACTGAGAGGAATTCTACGAAACCGTAAGTTCCTCGAAGCAGCCACCCTTCGTGTTCTGCGTTTCCTAGAAGCTGGCCCGTGGGTTCGGGTCGATCTGATACGCGCTTCGCGCTCACGCAAAGGACAAAAGCCATGAGGAAAGCCATTATCCCCCTGTTGTTACTATCGGCGGTGTGCGTCACACCCGCCTCCGCCAATTGGTTCAGCAATCCCCGGCTCGGGATCAATCTCAATGTCGGCTCGGCGCCAAATCCGAAGCCGGCCGATATTCGGGAATTTTCGCAGGTCCAGGAAACCCAGACCGTGGTTGCGGCAGCGCCTCCGCCGCCCCCGCCGCCCCCAACTGTACCGGCGCCTTACGTCGAACCCGCGCCTCCTCCGCCGCCGGCAGCGGTGATATTGCCCGCGCGTCAATTCATGGTGTTCTTCGATTTCGACAAGTCGAACCTGACCCCGGAAGCACGCGAAATCGTCAGTGCGGCTGTGAAAACCGCAAAGGACCGCGGGACGGTAAGAATTGTCGTCACGGGCCACACCGATACAGTCGGCTCGCTGCGCTACAATCAGGCTCTTTCGGAACGGCGGGCCAATTCGGTCAAGGCCGAGATGGTGAAGCAGGGTATGGACGGCACGATGATCGCGACCGTCGGCAAGAGCTTCACGGATCCGCTCGTGCAGACCGGCCCGGGCGTCCGCGAACCGCAGAACCGTAGAGCGGTAATTGATATCGGAAGCGGCGCCATCGCCAGCGCAGAGTAGTCAAACTCGCGACAAGTCGCATCTAAACGATGCCCCGAGGTTGGAAGGCCTCGGGGCATCATCTTTTTGGGTTCACTACTCCACGAAGACGTAATAGCTCTCGATCAGCGCCACCTGATCCTTATCCCCTTCCCATAGATCGTTCTGAGGAATTTTGGGCGCGTTCTTCAACCGATCTTTGGTGATCGGGGTGATGTAACCGCCAAGCTCTTCGTCGTATTTCAGTGCCGCCCACGGGATGGGATAATGTTCGCTGCCTGCGCCGAAGAATCCGCCGAAGCTGAGCACGGCGTATGCGACTTGGCCTGTGAACTTGTCGATCATGAGATTTTCGATGCGGCCGATCTTCTTGCCGTCGGCGCCATAGACGGCAGTTCCTTCAACCTTATCGCTCGCAATCAGATTGGCTGTTTCTTCCCGCGGAACGTCGCGGTCCTTCTTCACGTCGGTTTGCGTGGTCGTTGTTGTCATGTCCATTCTCCTTTGCCCCGCTAAGTAACGCCTCGCGGGATTCGCTGTTCCGCCCCCGTGCGCGCCCAGGCTAAGGTCGGGCAAGGGATTTGGCGGTCATGCTCCAGCTGAAACGCGATGACGAGACGAAGCGAAGCGCGCTGCGCCGGAACCGGCGACTGGCCGGCGCGCTGCTGCTCGGGGCGATTCTGGTCTTCCTGACCATGCAGCTCGTCGACATGCCCGGTTTTGCCGCACGTCTCATGATCGCAGCGTCAGAAGCGGCGATTGTCGGTGGCCTGGCGGATTGGTTCGCCGTGACCGCTCTGTTCCGCCACCCGCTTGGCCTGCCCATTCCTCACACCGCCTTGATCCCGTCGCAAAAGGACGCGCTCGGCAGATCGCTGGGCAATTTCGTGCGCGATCAGTTTCTCGATTCCGCGCTCCTGGTTCAGCGTTTGCGGACTGAGAACCGGGCCGTCGTGTTGGCGAGGTGGCTGGACAGCGAAGCGGCCGCCGCATTCATCTCGCAGCGCGTCGTGGACATCGTTCCCCTTCTGCTGAGAAGCGCCAATGATCGGGATGTGCGGCGCTTCATCGCCAATGTCGCCGGCGAAGCGTTCCGCCGCTTCGATGTCGTTCCGATTTTCGATGCCGTGCTCGGGTCCCTGATTGCGTCGGGCAAACATATGGAATTCATCGATGCGCTGATAGAAATCCTGGAACCCTCGCTGCAGGCGCTCCGAGAACCGATGATCGAGAAGGTGGCCGAGCGCACGGGCCGTTTCTTCCCGACCTATTTCGACCGCAAGATCGCCGAGGCGATTCTGAAGGGAGTCAGAGGCTGGCTGTTGTCGGTTCGCACGCCGCAAAGCGAGGAACGGATTAAGCTCGACGCCTGGATCGGGCAGGCCATCGGCGCTTTTAGGGCCTCACACGATTACGCGAATATGCTGGCCGCGGCTCAGGCCGCGATCGTGGCAAACCCGGCCATTCTGCATGGGCTGGAGACCATCTGGGACGAGGTGAAGCGCGAGTTGATCGAGGATGCTCAATCGCCAAAGCCTCAGATCGGCTTGGTGGTGGCGCATATCGTCCGCACCATAGGCCGGCTCCTGGCCGAGATGCCGACGATGCAGGACTATGTGAATGGCGCGCTGGAACGCGTCGTCGTGGATTACGTGGCGCCTTGGCGGAATGAGCTCAGCGATTTCATCGCCGATGTCGTGAAAAGCTGGGACGGACCCAAGGTCGCCGAGATCATCGAACTCGAGGTGGGAAGCGATCTGCAATATATCCGCATCAACGGAACGCTGGTCGGCGCGGCCATTGGCATGCTTCTCTTCCTGGCCGGGGCAGCGATCCCGATTTTGCGCGATGGGCTCGCGGGCTGGCATTTCTGGTAGATTGCCGTGGGGAGGCTCGCGCATGTTGGAAGACGAGGACGACTGGCCTGTCCGCTGCCCAAATTGCGGCGCTGTCACACTTAAGAAAATCGGTTGGCTCAAGGCCAATACGCGCCTTACCTGTGCAGGTTGCGCCGCCACGCTCTGCTATTATCGCGAGCGGATGAACCGCGACCTTGACGATGCGCTGCGCGCCGTCGAGAGTTTCAGCCGCGGCCTGCGGGTCGAGCAGACTGGCCGCCGATAGGAAACGGGTAAGGGAGAATCGATGTCAGGCTTCATTACCGCCGTGAACCGCAGCGCAACGCACGAATTCACCAAACCCAATGCTTCGCACATCGAGCTTGTCGCCGGGCTCGGCGTGCGCGGCGATGCGCATCTTGGCGAAACCGTCCAGCATCTGGTGCGTGTGCGTGAAGACCCAACAAAGCCCAACCTCCGCCAGGTCCATCTGATCCATTCCGAGCTGTTCGATGAGCTGCGGCCCGCCGGGTTTTCCCTTTTTCCCGGCGCGATCGGCGAGAATGTCACCACGCGGGGGATCGGGCTGCTCGCATTGCCTAAGGGCACGCGGCTGCATTTGGGACATTCCGCCGTAGTGCAAGTGACGGGCTTACGCAATCCGTGCCGTCAGCTCGACCGCTTTCAGCAGGGTCTGATGGCCGCGATGCTGGATCGCGACGAGCAAGGCAATGCGATCATCAAGAGCGGCATCATGGGAATCGTCCTTTCAGGCGGCGAAATTCGGGCCGGCGACGCCATCGAAGTCGAACTGCCCTCCGAACCGCATCAACCGCTCGGACGTGTGTGAAGGGGAGCTTTATTTCCAGCACCTGATCTGACGAACGAAGCCGTGAGCCTCTTGCAGAATTTGGGCAGGCGCCAGGGCCGCTGCTTGTTGGCCTTGCTGAAACGCCACGCTGTTCCTGCGCAGGAAGTCGAATATGGTGCTGTTCGGGATGGCGAACCCGATATCCTTGACGACAATTCCCGTCCTTTTGAATATCGCCGGCGTGTTGATCTTTGCCGTGACCACACCGACCACCGCACCTTTTTCGTCCAGGACCGGGCCGCCGCTATTTCCGCCGCGCACCGCACCGATGAAGGAGTAGAACCGGCGGTCGCCTGTGGCATCGGAATCCATAACCGAGGCCTGCTCCAGCTGGGCGTCCAGCACCGGCCGCCCGAATGCGGGATAGCCGACGACGGCCAAATGCGTGCCCGATTCCAAAACGGCGTCGGAATTGAACAGCGCCGGCGTCTCGCCCGCCCCAATCGTCGAAAGCACGGCGAGGTCCACGGCGGCATCCCCCGCAACCAGGTCAGCATCGGTTTCCTGCCCTTCGCGATTATTCCCGACGGTCAGAGCCGTACAGGATCCGGCGACGTGAAAATTGGTCAGGACCCGATTCTGCCCGATGAAGAAGCCGCTCCCAGTGCCGGCAAGGCGCAGGCCCTTGACGCCGGGTGGGTGGGGTTCTGTTGCGGAAGGTTTCATGGCGCCGGCACCGGGCGGGGGCGGAACGGGGGCGCCGGAAACCGCAGCCCCTTGCGCGGATGCCATCCCGGCATGGCCGGCGATCAATACGCACAAGATCCTGAAATGCGCCCTCAATGACCGCTCCCAGCCTGTTCGAGAAGGATGACCTTCCTCCGGTTATCCTGCAAGCGACAGGTTCTTCACAGGCCGCGCATCATCGCACGAAATTGTTTATCGCGCTTGAGATGCCATTCGCGGCTCATGGCGTCCCGCCGGTTGTCATACCGCTCAGCATACAGAAGAACCCATGATCGGCCACGCGTCGACTTCGCGCCCGCGCCATCATTATGCCGTTTGAGACGTCGATCGAGGTTAATGGTCCAGCCGATATAGGTTTGGTAGCCGGTGGGGCGCGCGTTCCCGAGCACATAGACATAACACGCCATGCTTTATCCAAGCCCGTATCGGCGCAGCACCGATCTTGCCACGGCAACGCCGGTCGCGAAACTCGCCTGCAACAGATAGCCGCCGGTCGGCGCCTCCCAATCCAACATTTCTCCCGCGGCATAGATTCCGGGCAAATCGCGCAGCAT
>DASQIQ010000227.1:0-1738 GCA_035631495.1 Micropepsaceae bacterium | reverse complement strand
TAAAGCGCGATTCGGCGATTGCGCGGCAGGGCTCGCAGACGACACAAGGATCGATGGTGGGGGTGGTGCGCTTCCCATCGGGACCGACACAATTCAATGCCCGGGCGATGATGCGCGCGGTGGTGGTCTTTCCCACCCCGCGCACGCCGGTCAGCATGAAGGCGTGCGCGATGCGGCCCGATGCGAAGGCGTTGCGCAAAGTGCGCACCAGCGCCTCCTGCCCGATAAGACCGGTGAAATTCTGGGGCCGGTATTTGCGGGCAAGAACCCGATAAGCCTCGCTGCGCCCCGAGCCCGGCGGCGGGACTGCCGGCGCGGCATCATCAAGGCCCAAAAGCGGCTCCTGGGTCTCTTCCATCGGTCGATTGGCGCTTTGTTCGAAATTGAGCAGGAGGCTGGCGAGCGACCCGAAACGGCGCTCGTTACGGCTGCTTCCTTCCGGACCTGACCGGGTTGGCGAGTGTCTCGTCCGTCGCCAACCTCCCTCACCACTATATCAGGGCCGGGCGCCCGCGAAGCAAGGGCAGGCGCGGCAAATCGGCAGCCGCCGCCGAGGCGGGGGCTTTGCCTCCCGCGGATGGCGCGTTTACGGTCGGGAGGATGCTACCGAGGTTCCGATGATCGCGTTTTCGGGCAATCCTCTCGACCGGGCCAGTGAAAAACGCAGCGATGCCGCTTGGCTCGCGGGCCAGCGAGCCAATCCCATGGCTCGCGTTCTGCCGCTCTGGAAGCTCCAACCGCTTTTGTTCGGGCCTGAGGATGCGACCAAGGAAACCCAGCTCGGCTTCATCGACGGCGAATTGGCCTTGGGTTTGGGCGCTTCCGATGCCGTAGAAGTGTTCCTTGGACTGGACCACGGCGGGGCCCGCTTCGCGCGCGACATTTCCGCCCTCCCCGATCCTCTGGCCGCGTCGCTGGCAAGCCACGGCCATTTCCGCGATGCGCGCTCCGCGGCGTCCCTCTTGGCCAGCAACGAAGTCGCCATATTGGGCCAGGCGAAGGCGCTCATCGATTGGCACAAGCGGCACGGGTTCTGCGCCCAATGCGGCGCGGTCACCATTGCTTCGGACGGTGGCTACCGCCGCCTCTGCCCGCAATGCAAGGCGGAGCACTTTCCGCGCACGGACCCCGCGGTCATCATGCTGGTGACGGCGGGCGACCATTGTCTGCTGGGCCGCAACAAACGCTTCGCGGGCGGGCATTATTCCACGCTGGCAGGGTTCATCGAGCCGGGCGAATCGATCGAAGAAGCGGTGCGGCGTGAAGTCTATGAAGAGGTCCGCGTGCGGGTCGGAAGCGTGCATTATTTCGCAAGCCAGCCCTGGCCGTTTCCTTCGAGTCTGATGATCGGCTGCTTCGCCCAAAGCCTTTCCCGCGAGATCGAAGTGGACGGCAACGAGATCCTCGCCGCGCGCTGGTTCGACCGGGCAGAAGTAAGGCGCATGCTCGAGGGTGAATCCCACGAGGTGAAGCTGCCCCGCCGCGATGCCATTGCCTTTCATTTGATCAGGAACTGGGTCGACGGACCATGACGGGTCTTGCAGGCCGTCTTGAAGCGATCGAAGCGGACATCACAACGCTGAAGCTGGACGCGATCGTGAATGCGGCGAATTCCGCGCTGATGCCCGGCGGGGGCGTCGACGGCGCGATCCGCCGCAAGGCGGGACGGGAGATAGACGAAGATCTCTATCGGATCGGGCGCTGCGTAGAAGGCGAGGCCGTCATCACGCGCGGTTAT
>DASQIQ010000226.1:0-3260 GCA_035631495.1 Micropepsaceae bacterium | reverse complement strand
GCGGCAGGTCGATCGCGACCGGCCGATTGGCCCCGACAGGCGCGATCCGCTCCATGCACAGGCGCATGGCGGCCGGATCGCCCCGCTCGGCCCGGTCGAGGATGCTTATTGCCGTCGCTTCCGCCCTTTCGGCGAGCAAGGCCTCGACTTCCAGGGTTTTCTGATTGCGTGAGCCGGGCGGCCGGCCGGCGGGATTGCCGCTCTGTCCAGGCTGGAACTGCATGGCGGATACTCCTTTGCGCTGACGGGGCCGAATGGCCGCAAGCGGAATGGCAACGGACCTATGTTCATGCTTTGTTCTAACACGTTTGAGAATATCCAGTCAATACCTAAATTGAGGCAAGGCGGGATTCCCGCCGGTCGGGGAGGCAACCCGCCCTCTCATGGGCGCCGGCAGTCGCACGGTTCGCGTGGGCGACTGGAAAATGCGCGCGACGCCAGTGAATGGCTTCCGCGAGAACTGCCGAATTAAATTACATCGGGCGCAAAGGCGACGCCGGCGAATTGAACGTCGCTACGCACGACCGCCATAACGCCTCAGCTTGCGGCTCGAACCTACTCTCGTAAGAAGGCCTGGCACGGTTTGAGGTTCGCCGTGCGATTTCTCCAGTTCCGTAACGCGCGCCTCCAGCCGATCAATCTCATCGGCGGCAAGTCGCATCAAGATAGCCGTGTTGCGCCACCCGCCTTCCCGCAGGTAGACGCAATTCTCGCGCAACTCGCGGGCCAATGCTTTGCTCATGAATGAACCTGTAAGTTCAAAATCTGACTCAACAATCGACTTCCCATGACCTGCACAACGATTATCCTTAAAATGTGCCGCGGGACAAGCAACTAACAGTATACGCAAGCTGAGGCACCACTGAATAGACATGCCCCCGACTCTATTCTTCCTTGCATTTGCAACTTCACGTCCGGCCGAGCGGCGGCTGCGTCGATCAGTTTTCTGATCTTGCGCATGGCTTTCATCGCAGTCGATTCACGTCATCCGAATATTCCGTCGTGTGTTGTGATGTACCGCGCCCCCATGACGCGGCTCGCATGCGACGGCGACCTGGAGAAGAACATACGCGTGGGTGTCCATGCGCGGTTAACTATGGTTGCGGTTACACTCCCCATCTTGCTATGGTTGGCGTCTGGGCTTGGCAACCGACCGGTCGAAACATGGTGTGGAATCTGGGAACCTTCGGCAGCCGGAGTCGTGCCGCGATGGCCGCCGCGTTCAGATGGGCGAAAGAGCGTGCGGACGCGACGTGGCGCTATCTGCGTTCCTCGCTGGGGCTTTCTCCCATCCGGTGGCTCGGCGCGAAGCTTTGGGCGGGGGTATGCGCATTCGGCCGTTTGGTGAAATGGGTCCTGGTTCCGAAAGCCGACACGCCGCTCGACGTTCTCAAGCATTACGTTTCGGTCTTGATTGTAGTCATAGGCGCAGGCGCGCTGCTGTGGTCGGCCAAACAGATCGCTTATCCGCCGCTTGTCATCACGGTCGCGAAGCTTCCAGAGCCGCTCGAGAAGGAATATTGGCTCAATCCCGAACTCTCGCGCACGCTGATCGGTGAGATCGAACGCCTGAGAGAGGTCGTGAAAGGCGAGCGCGATCCAGCCTTCGAGGCGGTGCTCAACCCTCCGAACATCATCGTGAAGCAAGGCGAGTGGTCGCTCAATGTTCAGGAGCAGATTCTCACCCCACTCGGCTCGCTGCTCGGCCGCGGGCAGGGCGAAGTGCATCTGGCACTGAATTGCTACCACCCCGGCTGTGCCCGCACGACCGACAAGGAATGCCGCGATCTGGCCCCGTTGAAGGCGTCCGACAGCAAAGTAGCTGAAAGCACGGCCGCCGACGCCAAGACCGCGCCAAAGCAGTATCTTTGCCTGCGCCTCACGGCGGACATTCAACGCGGCCTCTCGCATTATCGTCTGACGCCGCGGCTCATCGTAAGCCCGGACGACGCAGAAATGACCGACGCAATGGCGCGCGTCGCCGAGGCCGTCACGACCCTCGCCGATCCGGCAACCGCTACGCTGTATTTCTATCGGCGTATCCACGAAAGGAAACGCGATCCTAATCCCGCCCCGGATGTGATCGCGGATCTGGTCAGCGAAGCATCCAAAGCGGCGGTACAGGCCGAAAAGAACGACGCCGTCTCGGCCTGCTGGGCGCACACAATACGCGCGCACCTTGCGGTCGACCGGCGCGAGTTCAATCTGGCCGAGATCTACCTTGCCCGTGCGAGGAACATTTCATTCTTGAGCCATCTCTCCCGGTTGACGTCTCCTTCAGACTGCCGGCGCTTGATCATGATTGCCGAAATGGAGTTCGCGCGGCAGCTCGCGACGCCGCCTGAGAACGAGACCTATCCGCCGCATAAGGAAAACAATAACAGCAAGCGCCTGCTGGCCGCATTCAACCGCGTGAAAAGCCTGCTGGACGAGCAGCAGCCTGCGGGATGGGCCAGGGTGTTCGGTAATTCCGCTGAGAATGAGGATCTCACGGAGGCGCTGAAGCTGGTGCAAGCCGAAATTGGAGTGAGTTGGGTCACACGACGAAATCAGTGTGACCTGCTGAAAGCCGGTCGTAATCGTCAACCCGTCCCGGAGGAAAAATCAGGCGCAGCGAAATCAAGTCCCGAGCGCGCGGCGGCCCGCCTGGCCATAAGAAATGCGGTCGAGAGGCTCGATTCGCTCGAGCCCGAAGAACAACTGCCGCCGCTCACGCGCCAAGCGTCACTTGATCTAATGAGTCATTTCGCGCGCAATAACGAGTGCGCTGAAGAGGTTGTCGAAATTCTACAAAAGCTCCACCTGAACCATCCAACCGATGAAAGGGTCATGCGGCTCTTGCTCGCCATTACGGAAGCTATCGCGCTCAGAAAGACCCCTTCATTAAACGGCCAGCCGGCTGACGAGAGCAACAGGGGCAACCCAATGATCGAGGTCGCGCGCAAAATCTACCAGCGCATCGCAGCGACAGGGTCGGACCGTACCGTCGCGCTCACGCGGCTGGCGATCATCGCGGAGGCGCAAAGAGCCGAAGAAGGTGAAGATGGCAAAAAGGGCAAAGAGCTAATTCCGAGCGCAGAAACGTTTGAGAACTTAAAGCGGGCCTGGCAACGCCATGAGCATGACATCAACGCCACGCGCGAACGCGGTGAACTCATCGTATCGTTTTGGGGAATGGTCCTTATGCGCTACTACCCGGAGGACATCCGCACAGCCGATTTCTCGCATATAGAAGCCGAGGTGGCGGCGGACGAGGACCA
>DASQIQ010000225.1:0-10978 GCA_035631495.1 Micropepsaceae bacterium | reverse complement strand
GCGGCGGGTACGGGCGTGAATGCGGTGAGCATCGATACGGCGGCATCGATGCAATGGGCAGTCAATTCGCTTGCACCGCGCGTAGCTGTTCAGGGAAATCTTGATCCGATCGTTCTCATCGCTGGTGGCGATGCCTTGGACAGGGCGGTTGAGCGAATCCTGGGTGAGACCCGGGAAACGCCGTTTATTTTCAATCTCGGCCATGGGGTTCTTCCTGAAACCCCGCTTGCGCATGTCGCACAATTGGTTGCCCGGGTCAGGAGTGGCACGTGAAGCTGGCCGTTGTGCTGTTCAACCTTGGCGGTCCGGATTGTCTCGAGGCGGTACAGCCTTTCTTACAGAATCTGTTCAGCGATCCGGCCATTATCAGTCTTCCTTCGTTCCTGCGCCTGCCGCTGGCACGCTTCATCGCCAGGCGCAGGGCACCGCTAGCCAAGAAGATCTATGAACATCTGGGAGGCCGCTCCCCGATTTTGCCCGAAACCGAAGAACAGGCGCGGGCCTTGGAGGAAGCGCTTGCACATGCGGGTCATCAGGCAAAGTGCTTTATCGCCATGCGCTGCTGGCACCCGTTTACGCGGGAAACGGTCAAGGCGGTCAAAGCCTTTGCGCCGGAGCGCATCGTGCTTCTGCCGCTCTACCCGCAATATTCCACCACGACGACCCAATCGTCGCTCGGGGAATGGCGCAAGGAATCGACACGGCAAGAGCTCAAGGTTCCCCAGCACGAGGTTTGCTGTTATCCGTTCGAAGAGGGGTTCGTGACGGGAATCGCCGATCTGGTGCTTGATGCGCTGCAGTACATCAAGAAAGACATTTCTTATCGCCTGTTGTTCTCGGCACATGGCCTGCCCAAGCGGGTTATCGAGCGAGGGGATCCTTATCAATGGCAGGTCGAGCGAACCGTAGAGGCCGTGATGGCCCGCCTGAAACGGCCTGATCTCGACTGGCGGATTTGTTACCAGAGCCGCGTTGGCCCGCTGGAATGGATCGGGCCGGCGACCGATGCCGAAATACGCCGCGCCGGGGTAGAGGCCAAAGGTTTGATTATCGTACCGGTTGCATTCGTATCCGAACACTCCGAGACCTTGGTGGAGCTGGATATCGAATACGCCAAGCTCGCGGAACAAGTCGGGGCCCCCGACTATATTCGCGTGTCCACCGTGCGCAGCCATCCGGCGTTTATCGGCGCGCTCGCGAGCCTGGTGACGATTGCGCTTGCGGCCAAGACCCCTGTCACCTGCGCACCGGGTCGGATTTGCCCGCGCCATTGTGTCTGCGGTCACGACAGGACACTTGCCTATGTTTGAGGCACTGAACCCATTCTATCTGTGGATCAAAGCCTTTCACATTATCGCGGTGATCGCGTGGATGGCCGGCATGCTCTATCTCCCGCGGCTCTTTTTCTACCATTGCGACGCGTCGCCCGGGACGCCGGAATCGGAACGTTTCAAGACGATGGAGGCGCGTCTGCTGCGCATTATCGTGAACCCCGCCATGATCGCTGTTTGGCTATTGGGGCTCACACTGGTTGAGACCCCCGCGAGCGGTGGACCCAAGCAGGGCTGGCTTATGGTTAAATTTCTCCTGGTTATTTGTCTTTCCGCGGTTCATGGGCTGTTTTCGCGTTGGCGAAAGGATTTCGCACAGGATCGAAACCGGCGCAGCAAGCGTTTTTACGCCACATGGAACGAAGTCCCGGCGCTTCTGATGATCGCGATCGTCATTCTGGTTGTGGTCAAACCCTTTTGAATTTTCCCCCAATCTCGGCTAGGGGGATTTTCAACGCCGAAGAATCCCGATACATTGAGCCGTTCTTCAAATCGCGCGCTTTTCGCAAATTTGCCGCTGCAGGCGGCGTGGGCGCGAAGATCTCCCAGTTCAAAGCGGTAGAAACCTCCGTTCCTCCGCGGGACCATTTTCCAGCAGCAATCGTCAAGCCACAGCTTTCAACCCCTCAGGTATGCGCCAAATGACTGTTCAAGCCGGCCTTCAAGCCATGAAACTCCAGGATTTAAAGGCGAAGAAGCCCAATGAGCTTCTGGAATTCGCCGAGGGAGTGGAAGTCGAGAACGCCTCGTCCATGCGCAAGCAGGACATGATGTTCGCGATCCTGAAGGAACTGGCAGAGCGAAATGTCGAGATCACCGGCGACGGGGTGCTGGAAATCCTCCAGGATGGGTTCGGGTTTCTCCGCAGCCCCGAGTCGAATTATCTCGCCGGCCCCGACGACATCTATGTTTCACCTTCGCAGATCCGCCGCTTCGGCCTTCGCACCGGCGACACGGTCGAAGGTCCGATCCGCAGTCCCAAGGACGGCGAGCGCTATTTTGCCCTGCTGAAGGTCTCGACCATCAATTTCGAAGATCCCGAAGCGGGCAAGCACAAAGTCCATTTCGCCAATCTGACTCCGCTTTATCCCACCCGCCGCTTCGTGCTCGAGCTCGACGATCCCACAATCAAAGACAAGACCGGGCGCATCATCGACATCGTCGCGCCTTTGGGGATGGGGCAGCGTGCCCTCATCACCGCCCAGCCGAGAACCGGCAAGACCGTCATCCTGCAGAACATCGCCAAGGCGGTGGCGGCCAATCATCCCGATTGCTATCTGATCGTGCTCTTGATCGACGAACGCCCCGAAGAAGTCACCGACATGCAACGCTCGGTGAAGGGCGAAGTGATTTCTTCCACCTTCGACGAACCCGCCTCGCGCCACGTGCAAGTGGCGGAGATGGTGATCGAGAAGGCCAAGCGCCTGGTCGAGCACAAGCGCGACGTGGTGATCCTTCTCGATTCCATTACGCGCCTCGGCCGCGCCTACAACACCGTGGTACCCTCTTCAGGCAAGGTGCTGACGGGCGGTGTCGATGCCAATGCGCTGCAGCGTCCCAAACGGTTTTTCGGAGCCGCGCGCAACATCGAAGAAGGCGGCTCGCTGACCATCATCGCGACCGCCCTCATCGATACCGGCTCACGCATGGATGAGGTGATTTTCGAAGAATTCAAGGGCACCGGCAATTCGGAAATCATCCTCGACCGCAAAGTGGCCGACAAGCGCGTCTTCCCGGCCATCGATATATTGCGATCGGGCACGCGCAAAGACGAGCTTCTGGTCGACAAGGGAACGCTGGCGAAAATGTACGTGCTGCGCCGGATCCTCGCGCCTATGGGCACCATCGATGCGATCGAGTTCCTGCTGGAGAAATTGCGTCAGTCGAAGACCAATGACGATTTCTTCGATAGCATGAACACGTAAGACATCAACGTCCGGTGCCTTACTGAGTACGGCCGGCATCGAGGCGGCCGGTGAGCGCAATGCGCCATCCGGAAATGAAAAAGAACGCCGCCATCGCGCCGCCGATGACAAGGTCGGGAATATTGGAGCGCGTCGCCACCACCGCGAGCGCCGCGGCGATAACGGCGATATTGCCGACGGCATCGGCGCGGCTGAGGCGCCACAGCGGCGTCCAGCCGGTCAGCATCCTGCGCTGACGCAGCACGATGGCGCCGACCGCGAGGTCCGCGAGGAGGGCGATGGCGCCAATGACGATCATGGCGAGAGGATGCGGCACGCTCCCGATCAGGAATCGGCGCCCGGCGATTACGCACACCAAGGCTCCGAGGATCGCCATCACCAGACCCTGCAATTGCACCGTCCAGCGCTGGCGCGTGATGGTTCCGGAAGTCGCCCATAGGGCAAAGCCCGCACTGATCGAATGCTGCACGAAGGAGAGCGCGTCGGCCGCCATCGCCGTGGACCCCGCGGGAACCGCCATCATGCTTTCGATAAAACCCATCACCCCGGTGATGAGTGCGATCAAGGCCAATGCGACGCGTTCATTCTCCATCATGACGGACGCGGCCTTCGGCTGGGTTCAATTCCAACATGGGAGCGGCTGGCCGCTGTGCAAGGTTGTCACGGAATGAGCACGGTCGCGCCCGTGGTTGCCCGCGAGTGAAGCGCTTCATGGGCAAGCCGCGCATCGGCGAGCTTGAAACGCTGATTGATTGCGATTTTCACCGCGCCCGAGCTGATCACCGCGAAAAGATCGTCAGCAGTCTCCTTGAGCTCTGCCGCGTCGCGCGCGTAATGGGCAAGCGTCGGACGCGTCACATAGAGCGAGCCCTTTCCCGCCAGAATACCCGGATCGAAAGGCGCAACCGCTCCCGATGAATTTCCAAAGACCGCCACTGTGCCCCGCACCGAACAGCAATCGAGCGAACCGATGAAAGTGTCCTTGCCGATGGAATCATAGACCACGGGGACGCCCGCGCCATTGGTGATCTCGCGCACGCGTTTGACCCAATCGTCCTTTCGCGTGTTCAACACATGGGCGCAGCCATTATCTCTGGCGAGCGCGATCTTTTCGTCCGAGCCGACAGTGCCGATCACGGTGCAGCCCAGATGCTTCGCCCATTGGGAGGCGATCAGACCGACCCCGCCCGCCGCGGCATGGAAGAGAATGGTCTCGCCGGGCTTCACGCGATAGGTGGCCTTGAGCAGATAGCGCGCGGTGAGGCCCTTGAGCAGGGCCGCGGCGGCGACGTCGTCGGCGATATTCGCCGGCAGTTTTACCGCCGTCCAGGCCGGGATGTTCGCCGCCTCCGCATAGGCGACGCGCACCATACAATAGGCGACGCGATCCCCCACTTTCAGTGTACGGACGTTCTCGCCGAGCGCCGTCACAACGCCGGCCGCTTCTGAGCCGAGCACGGCGGGCATCGGCAACGCGTAAAGGCCGGAGCGATGATAGGTGTCGATGAAATTGACCCCGATCACGGTATGTCGCACCTGCACCTGATCGGGCGCAGGCGGCGGCAGCTCGACATCCTCATATTCAAGGACTTCGGGTCCGCCGATTCTGTGGATGCGGACGGCTTTCACGGCTTAACCCAGATGCTGACGGAAGAAAGTGTCGGTGCGGGTGTTGGCCAGATCGGCGCACGCCTTGTCGTAGTGCTGACCACCTTCGCGCGCGAAGGCGTGATCCATTTCCGGATAGACATGGATGGTCACCAGCGGATTGCCTTTCAGGCCGTCGATGATCTGCTTCTGCGCTTCGGGCGGGCAGTACGCATCCTTGCCCGCGATGTGGAGCATCAAGGGCTTTCTGATCTTGCCCGCTTCGCCCAGGCGGTTCTGGATGTTGACCCCGTAATAGCCGACCGCTGCATCCGCATCGGTGCGGGTGGCGGAAAGGAAGGCAAGCTGGCCTCCAAGGCAATAGCCGACTGTGCCGATCTTGCTGGAGCAGCCCGGGACTCCGCGCAAATGCTTGATCGAGGCCTGAATATCCGCGACGCCCTTATCGGCGTCGAAGCGCTGCATCAGACCGAACGCTTTGCCCCAATCTTCCTGGGTCTTGTCGGTGAGCTGAACGCCGGGTTCCAGCCTCCAGAACAGATCCGGCGCGAGGGCAAAGCGCCCGCGTGCGGCGTGATAGTCGCAAATCTGGCGAACCACTGCGTTGACGCCGAAGATTTCCTGAATGACGACGACGCCCGGCCCGTGTCCGGAGGCCGGACTCGCAAGATACCCGCCGAAAGTTCCGTCGGCCCCTTTAACAATGATGTCTTTTCCACTCATGGCGCGATTGTTCTCCCCACTGTTCTGGCGCTTGCATAACCATAGCGGTTCGCGGCGCTCCTCACCATCCTTGTTGCGCGCCGATGCGCGGCGCGCTCATGCCGTGCCGGCGGGCGTCTTCATCAAAGGCGAATTCTCCGGCAGTTGCAGAACGTGCGAGAGAATCGCCGCGCTTGTTACAGGTGGCGAACAGACCATGCCGCCGCAGATATACGCCGTGGGTTGACCTTCCTGCATGATCTTGCCGGCTGCTGGATGACCCGGCGGCAAATCCTCGCCCGGCGCCACAATCATGAGGAGCCGGTTTGGCAGGCTGCGGCCGTTGACGGCTTTGACCAAATCCTGGGTGCGCGGATCGTTGGGCGGCCCGAAGATGATGATCTCGAGGCAGGAGGTGCAGTATTCGAAATTGTTGAGATAGGTCGCCATCTGCATGTAATGGCTGCCGACATCGCCTGCGAAGGCCTGGATCAACGTATTGGCGCGCTCGGCGTAAGCCTGATCGACGGTGGCATAAAAGAGCCTGCCGTGGACGCCGATCATCATGCCATTGGCCGCGGGCACCTGCGTGTCGAAAGCGGTTCGCGTGCGCACCTGTTCCGGCACATCGGGATTTCTGGAATAGACATAACCACCCTGCACGACGTCCCAGAAATCCTGGTCCATGGTCCGCGTCCAGGCCATGGCGCGGTAAAGATACTGGCGCTCCGTCGTGGCTTCCCACAGAGCAAGGGCCGCGCGACTCATGGCGGCATAGCCGTCCGCAAACGCGGGGTGCTGTCTCTTGCCGGCGCGATAGGAATGAAACAGACGGTCGCCATCGCCGAGTCTATCGCAAATGAATTGGAAGGCTTCCTGCGCCGCCTTGACCCATTCAGGCCGGCCGAGCGCCGCCCCCGCATTCGCGATGGCCGCGATCATCAAACCGTTCCAGTCCACAAGCACTTTGTCGTCGCGTGCTGGCCGTGCGCGCTTTTCGCGCATTTCGAAAAGAAGCTTGCGCTGTGCGGCCAGGGTTGCCTCTTCGGCCTCGGTCCAGCCGGGAAGGTTGGCGATCCTATGCAGGATGTTGAGCCCGGATGGCCTTCCTTCATGGGGAAAATTTCCATCCCGCGTGACATCATAGGCTTGCTTGAAGCGCTCCACGGTGGTGCCGACGAGGGCTGCATCGATTTCGGGGTCGGTCCAGACGTAGAACCGACCCTCCTGCCCTTCGGAATCGGCATCGAGGCTGGATGCGAAGGCGGCACCCTCCACGAGCATCTCGCGCAATGCCCATTCGATGGTTTCTTCGATCTTAGTGCGCAACACGAGCTGCCGGCCGTGCTGCCAGACCAGCGTCATGAAATCGATGAGCTGGGCGTTGTCGTAGAGCATCTTCTCGAAATGCGGTATCAGCCATTGGTCGTCGACCGCATAGCGCGCAAAGCCGCCCCCGACATGATCGTAAATCCCGCCGCGCCCCATATTGTCGAGGGCGCACAATGCGAGCGAGAGAAATTGCTGCATGCCGGTGCGCAAATAGGCGCGCCATAAAAGTTCGAGCACGGGCACGTTGGGGAACTTCGGCGCGCCCACGATACCGCCATAGAACATGTCGCAACTTTGCGCAGTCGCGATCGCAACGCGATCGAGCTTGTGCATATCGAAATTGCCGGCGCGGTTCTGATACCAGGCCTGCTCGAGATGATCGGAGATCTGGCGCACATTTGGCGCTATCGCTTCGGGCGATTCGGCGTAACGCGCGGCGATGTCGCGCAACACCGTCTTGAACGACGGACGGCCGAAACTCTCCTCTTTCGGGAAATATGTGCCGGCCCAGAACGGCTCGCCCTTGGGCGTGAGGAACGCGTTTAGCGGCCAGCCGCCGTTCTTGCCCATTACAATCGGAATCCGCTGCAGCCAATTGTCGATGTCGGGCCGTTCCTCGCGGTCGACTTTCACGCAGACATAAAGCTCGTTCATCAGCTGCGCGGTTTCGGCATCCTCGAAGCTTTCATGGGCCATCACGTGACACCAATGGCAGGCCGCGTAGCCAACCGAGACGATGATCAACCGGTTCGTCCGCTGGGCTTCTGCCAGCGCCTCCGGTCCCCAGGCCCGCCAATGGACCGGATTGTTCCTGTGCTGCAGCAAATAGGGGCTGGTTTCAGTCGCGAGCAAATTGGCGGTCATGGGTGATCCGGATGGCGCGTTGCCGCTAAGGGCTGTTGGTTCTAGCTTCCTACCGCTTCTTTTGCTGTCCTCACAAGGTGAGACCATATGCGCGGCAAGACAGGCGCGCCCGCGACGCGCGACACGATTTTTGCGCTTGCCACCGCGCCCGGCCGCGCAGGCGTGGCGGTCGTCCGTGTGTCCGGCCCGCTGGCAGAAGCGGGGATTCGCCATTTGACCGGGAGAGATGCGATCTCCGAACGGAAGGCGGTAGTCCGTACATTGTTTGATTTGTCGACGAATGATCGTATTGACACCGGAATTGTGCTGTTTTTTCGCGAGCCTCATTCCTATACGGGCGAGAATATCGCGGAGTTTCAGATACATGGCGGCCGAGCGGTGCAGACGGCGCTGCTTTCGGCTCTGGGCAAGCTGCCGGGCTTCAGGCCGGCCGAGGCGGGCGAGTTCACGCGACGGGCTGTGGAGAACGGACGGTTGGACCTCACCCAGGCGGAAGCTATCGCGGATCTGGTCGCGGCGGAAACCGACGTGCAAAGACGGCAAGCGCTGCGTCAGCATGACGGCGAGTTGAGCGGACTTTATGAGGGCTGGCGTTCGCGTCTCATTCGCGCGGCGGCCTGGATCGAGGCCTCCATTGATTTCGCCGATGAGGAGATCCCCGGGGATGCTGTGGCCAAGAGCCGCAAGGAAATCGGCGACGTTCGCGCGGAAATGATCGCCCATCTCAATGATGGCCGGCGCGGCGAAATCCTGCGGGATGGCCTGCAAATAGCGGTGATAGGTCCGCCCAATGTGGGCAAGAGTTCGCTCGTCAATGCTTTGGCGAGGCGGGATGTGGCCATTGTGTCGGAGCAGCCGGGCACCACGCGTGATGTTATCGAGGTCCATCTCGATCTGGGCGGATATGCGGTGATTTTGGCCGATACGGCGGGGTTGCGGCACGCTTCCGATGGGGTTGAACAAGAGGGGATGCGACGCGCCCGTGCCAGGGCTGAGTCCGCGGATTTGCGGATATTGGTGCGAGATGGAACAGCGGCGGACGAGGGCGCCTTCATTCCAGACCTTCGGGGTGGCGATATCACGGTCTGCAACAAGGCCGACATTGCAGCGAGAAAGACCAAACCCGGCTTGTGGGTTTCGGCGAGGACCGGGGAGGGCTTGGCAGATCTGGTAGAGGTATTATCCAAGGAGGCAGCAAAGCGCGTTTCTGGTGGAGACGGGCCGATTCTCACCCGTGCACGCTACCGCTACGCGTTGGAAGAAGCCGCGGAAAGCCTCGGGTTTGTTGGGCCAACGGTCGACCCAGAACTGTCGGCCGAGCACGTTCGGCGCGCCTTGCGGGCCATCGGCCGGATCACCGGACGCGTGGATCTGGACGAATTGTTGGACGTGGTTTTCCGCGATTTCTGCATTGGCAAATGAAGTTGTTTCACGTGAAACATTGCTGCCTTGCCGCACCAAGCTTCGGGCCGGTATAGGAGGGCCTATGAGGACATACGAGGTCATTGTGATCGGGGGCGGCCATGCGGGCTGCGAAGCGGCCGCGGCTTCCGCCCGCGCGGGCGCGCGAACGCTGCTGCTTACCCACCGCAAGGACACCATCGGCGAAATGTCTTGCAATCCGGCCATAGGTGGCCTGGGCAAAGGCCATCTGGTCCGGGAAATCGATGCGCTCGACGGGCTGATGGGCAGGGTCGCCGACGAGGCGGGAATTCAGTTTCGACTGCTAAATCGCCGCAAGGGTCCGGCGGTGCGCGGCCCCCGGGCTCAAGCCGACCGGAAGCTGTACCGGCGTGCCATGCAGTCGGCACTGGGTGAGATCGAAAATCTCATCATCGCCGAGGAGGCGGTGGGCAATCTCCTTATGGAAGGGGGCCGGGTAACCGGGGTCATCAGCGAGGCTGGCGAGACTTATTTCGCGGGAGCGGCGGTGCTGACGACGGGGACGTTCCTCGGCGGACTGATCCATATCGGGGAGCGGAAAATCCCAGCCGGACGCGTAGGCGAGGCGCCGTCCTTGGCTTTATCCCGCACTTTGCGGGGATTTGGCCTCAAAATCGGCCGGCTCAAGACGGGTACGCCTCCCAGGCTCGATGGGCGGACGATCGAGTGGGCCGCTCTGGATGTGCAGCATGGCGATGATCCGCCGGTGCCCTTTTCGTTCCTCACAGGCAAGGTCACGACACCCCAGATCCCTTGCCACATCACCGGCACCACTCCTGCAACGCATGCCATCATCCGGGAGAATCTTTCGCGGGCGCCTATGTATTCGGGCCAGATCGAGGGCATCGGCCCGCGCTACTGTCCCTCCATCGAGGACAAGGTGGTGCGTTTCGCGGGCCGCGCAAATCACCAGATTTTCCTGGAGCCGGAGGGACTGGACGACCACACAATCTATCCCAATGGCATATCGACATCGCTGCCCGAAGAGGTTCAGCTCGCTTTGCTGCAGACCATACCCGGCCTGGAGAGAGCGGCGATGCTTCGGCCGGGCTATGCGATCGAATATGATTATGTCGATCCCAGGGAATTGGCGCCCTCGCTCGAATTGAAATCCATGCCCGGCCTTTTCCTCGCCGGTCAGATCAATGGGACGACGGGTTATGAGGAAGCTGCAGCCCAAGGTCTGATGGCCGGGATCAACGCCGCGCGCCAGGTTGGGGGCAGCGCGCCGTTCTACCTCGATCGGGCACAAGCCTATATCGGGGTTTTGATCGACGATCTGGTGACAAGAGGGGTTTCCGAACCCTATCGGATGTTCACGTCGCGGGCCGAATACCGGCTGACGCTGCGTGCGGACAATGCCGACCAGCGTCTGACCAGCCTGGGCGACGAGATCGGGATCATCGGAAAAGAGCGCCGAACCGCATTCCACAAGAGAGTCCGGCAGCTCCAAGAGGCCCGTGTGCTGGCCACGAACCTGACCCTTACCTCCAGTGAGGCGGCTCGCCTGGGCATCGCCGTGCGGCAGGACGGGGTGCGCCGGAGCGCGGCCGAATTGCTCGCGCTTCCCGAAGTGGACGTGCCAAGGCTTGAATGCATATGGCCGGAACTCGGCGGAATTCCCCGTGACATTGCCGAACAGCTGGAAATCGATGCCCATTATGCCGGATATCTCGATCGCCAGGAGGCGGATATCATCGCCTTCCGGCGCGATGAATCTCTGTCTTTGCCGGGGGACTTCAACTATGACGCGGTGGTTGGGCTTTCCACGGA
>DASQIQ010000224.1:0-2390 GCA_035631495.1 Micropepsaceae bacterium | reverse complement strand
AATGACAAATTATCTGAATGCACGACGCTCTAGTCGTCCTTAATTGTTCACTCATTTGACCTCGACGAGTTCAATCGCTTCGCGGCTTGGCCCTTCGATCATCACGGCGCGCGTGTCGCCGAGCCTGTGGGGTTGCTCCAGAAATTTCACCCCTTCGTTTTTCAGTTTCGCGACCCAGGCATCCAGATTGCCGACGCTGAGCGCGACATGATCCATCAGATGCCCACGCGTGCCCACCAAGGGCTTGTCGGTCTGCCGCATATACCAGTTCATCGAAACGTCGCCGAAAATGACGCCGGTCGTGGGGTTGCGGAACATCCCCTGCTGTTCCAGCGCCGGCCAGCTGCGGTCTGCGCCGCGCGGCACTTTGCAATCCGCCTCGGTTCGCAACACCGCCGTTTGCGGTACCGGCGCGTTCAGATGTTTGCGATACCAGAGCTGCGCGCAGAACGGATCCTCTTGATACATGTGCACATGGTTGAAGCGTTCGGCCGGCATATTGCCTTGATATTCAATCAGCGCGCCGTCGGGCCCGCGCATATAGGCAAAGCCCGCCCCACCCGCCGGCTGCACGCCCTTGGCTTTCGCATCGGCGATCTGCGCCTTGGTCAGGCCTAGCACCCCGCCCGTGCCGGGCCAGGTATCGCTGCTGACCAGAACCGAACCACCCTCATCGGTGGTGTAGAGCGGCGCGAGCGTCACCTCGGACCGCGTCTTGTACAGCTCCATGTTCTTGCGCACATCGGTGACGTGCCAGCCGAAATGCCAGTATGCGGTGATCTGCGGATCGGAGACCGGTGGCCGCGCGACCTTGGTGAACAGCACCAGCACATTGTTGGGGGAGCGCAGGGCAGGAAAACCGCCCCATTCCGCTTTCGACGTGCTCGGATATTCCTTGGTATAGAAGGCGATCGCGGCATCGGGATTCACGGAGTTCAGGTGGAGATGGTGAAAGCCCGGAGTGCCGAGCTGATCTTGGCCCGCCGCCTCATATCCGCTTGCGGTGGCGAAGATCGCCGCGGCAACCCCGGCCGGTATCCAACGCGACGCGAATTTGGGCATAACGAAACTCCCGTTCCTACAGGCGAGATTTCGAAAAATTATAGCACCATTCCAGTCTCCGGAGCGCCGCCCCCGTTTAGAACAGCTTCGGCAATTTCTCTGCGAAGAGGTCTTCCTTGTAGTTCAGCTTGGCAAAGAGATAGCTCCGCGATTCCTCGACCATGCGCTTGAGCCGGTTCATGTCGAGGTCGACGATCTTGCCGTGCAGTTTGCGGATGCGCCCGCCGATGATGACCGTGTCGACATTGCTGCGGTCTGCCGCCTGTACCACGGTGCCGAGTGCATTGTTGGACGGGTAGAGGTTGATGTCATCGGCCCGAATCATGACGAGGTCGGCTTCTTTGCCCGGCGCGATGGCGCCGATCTTGTCGGAGAGCCCTGCGCAATTCGCGCCGTTGACCGTTGCGGCCTCCAGCACGTCGCGGACATTCACCGGCGCGGGGACATCGGTCTGTCCGCCGAACTTGCGGTTCTGCGCCAGCGCGCGCTGCATATAAAAGGCGACGCGCATCTCGGCGAACATGTCCGAGCTGTAGGAGGTTTCGTTGTCGACACTGAAGCCCGGCCTGATGCCGTGATCGAGCGCGTGCTGGTAGGCGGATATGCCCTCGCCCAAGGCATATTGCGCATCCGAACGCGGGCACACATCGACCGTGGCGCCCGACTCGCGCAGGATCTGCCACGTCCGCTCGGGCAGCGCGCCGCAATGGTTGAAGGTGTTGTCGGGGCCGACCATCTTCGCCTGCCACAAGGGATCGAGAAGCTCGGCGGCCATCGGGCCTTGGAACTCGGTCGTAATCCGCAACCCAAGGCGGCGGGCGAGAGCCCAATTGTCGCGGCTTACGCCAGCGAACATCCGCAAGGTCACGAGCTGATCGGGGCTCGAGAAATAGGCCTTCTGCAGGCGTGTTAAATCCTGCGGCCATTGGTGATCCCAGTCTCCGGCCTGGGGCGCGCCCGACGCATGAACCGCGCGGATGCCCGAATCGAACAGCGCCTCCACCGCGGCATCGGAGTGGCCCGCGCTGCGCGCATTGTGCGAATTGTCGATGACGCAGGTGATGCCCGCATCGATGCAGCCCAAAGCCGTGATCATACCGCCGACATACATATCTTGCGGTCTGTAATGGGTGGCGAAGGACAGATGCGTCGCGTTCGAATATTCGGCCAGTGTCTGTGCATTGGGATTGATCCGTCGCAGCTGGCCTTCCCAGGAATGGCGGTGACAATCGACGAATCCTGGAATGAGGATCATGTTGGACGCGTCGAATGTCTGCGCTCCGCCCGCGTTCAGATTGGCCCCGACCGCGGAGATTTTCGTCCCCTCG
>DASQIQ010000223.1:0-5718 GCA_035631495.1 Micropepsaceae bacterium | reverse complement strand
CATCAGCTCGCCGCCGGAATCCCGAAACGCGGTCTCGATCCGCTTAATGGAAGCCTCGGGCGCATTGTCGGCGATGAAATGGGTGGCAAGTTTGGTGGCGATATGGCGCGCCGTCGCGCGATGTTGCGCCAGATCGGTGAGCGCCTGCGCGCCGCCGCGATAGCCCTCTTGGTAGCTGTGCCCGAGCAGGGTCTTCGCGCCGGGTTCATGGCGCGGCGGATAGAAGCGAAAGCCGTTTTCGGCCTCGCCCCCCATGGCCGTATTGACCATCCCTGCAACTGGCCCCCGCCCGCGATCGACACTCCAGCCGCTCAGGATGATGGCCAGTGCGATGACATCGTCCTGCGTGTAGCCGCCCTCGACACCGAGCGTGTGCAGCTCGAGGATTTCGCGCCCCAGATTTTCGTTGCGTCCTTTGCCGCTGCGCTGACCCGCAAGAGAGTCCGGTCCGATGGATTGGGCGTTGTCGAGATAGAGCTGCATCGCGGGATGGCGCTCGGCCGCGAGCACCATGTCGGCGAAGTTTCCCGTGACATGGGGGCGAATGGCTTCGCGTTCGAAGGCGCCGACGAACAGGGCGCATTGCGGCTTCTGCGTCGAGACGGCGAAATGATTGCTCCAGAACCGCACCAGTCTTTCGTGCAAAGGCGCCTTGGTCTCGAAGCCGACCAGGAAACGCGCGGCCATCTCGCGCAAATAGGTCTGGCGCGCCTGCATCAAAAAGCTCTTAAGCGCGTCCTTGTCTTTGGCCCGGCGCAGCTGCTGCTGTTTCACGAGCTGGGCGGCGAGTTCGCTGGTCGAGGAGAGAGAGCCCAGCCGCGCCGAGTCTTCCCCGCGCGCAAGCTGGTTCAGCAGCCAGGCTTTGGGATTATCACTCGCTTCGTCGATCTCGCCGGGCTTTGCGCCCAACCCAAACCGGTTCGCTGCAAGGGCGCCTTCGAGCGACATCCAAACCTCCGCGTTGCTTTACGCGCAATTCCATCATGGACCGATTTTGCAATCTTGCTGCGGCCAACCTGAACGGTGGTTGAACAGGCGGATGACGATCCCGTAATGCGCGGGGAACCTTCACGCTTTGTTCCTTGCGAAGAAGGCATCATTCAACCGCCGCTGGGATCATCTTGATCACCCGATCCGTGTTGTCGTGACGATGTCGAGTGGATGCGATGCCTATTGCTCGCGCTGATCGCACGCAAACCCGAAGCATGTTGACTTAAACTTAAGGCGATTGATGCAGGATCCCTGTCGGTTGGCTCCCGCTGACCTCTAGGCCCACGCTAGCCCGCGGGGCCTTTTCTTTTTGCGATCACAGTTTCACCGAAGAAAGGTTCCGTTAAGGCATCGAGCCCATGGTTCTCCCGTTCACGAGAAAAACAGAAGTGAACGGTTGGGTGTCATTCAAACGGGAGCCTATCATGAGAAAATTTCTTGCAGATTTCCTGGCCGACACATCCGGCGCGACGGCCATTGAATATGGCCTGATTGCCGCGGGTATTGCCGTCGCCATCATCGCGGCGGTGCAATCGGTGGGTACCGCGCTGAATGCGGACCTCAGCGCTTCCGCGAAGGCGATCAACCCGTAGAATCGCGCATCGTCATCCGGTGCCCGTTTGCAGGATGTAGACCAACGGCCGCCCTTGTGGCGGCCGTTGCCTCGCAGCGCCCGTGACCTATTTTTGCGCGGTCTTGGTCGCGCCCTGTTTCTTGAATTCCGTCATGAAGGCCTGCAGCGTGTCGACCGCGGCGATTTGCTTGACGAGGTCGCGGAACTCGCCCCCCTGACGGTCGATGCGCGCGGTCACGATGCCAAAAGCCTTGGCGTCGGGGCTCGCATTCATCTTCGCCGCGTAATGCTCGCGCAAACGCTCGAGCGCCGGCTGATCATTGCCCAGCGAATAGGCGACGGCCGCGCGCATGATCTGGCCACGCTCTTCGTCGTTGAGCGGTCCGCTGGCATTCCAGCGGTCGCCGACCACGTCTTCCGCCTTTGCGCCCGCGCTGGTCCAATTGCCCGAATCCCAGGCCATATCGGCGCGTAAGCGTTTGGCTTGGGGCGTGTCGTCGTCGGCGATCAGATCGGTGGCGGCATCGAATTGTTTCATGCCGGCGAGCGCACGCGCCTCGAGAAGGCGGCGCTGCTCATTGAGGTCGTCGGGAAGCCGGGTCTGGCGCGTATCGTTGATAGCGCCGAGCGCTTCCTTGGGCTTGTGATCGAGAAGGTAGATTATCGCCAGCTTGGTTGCGACCGAGGCGCGCGCGACGCCGTCCAGGCGCTCTTTGACCTGATGATCCAGAAGCTGTTCCGCCGGCGCCAAAAGATCGATCGCGACCAGGCGATCGGTCAAACGGCGGATCATCTCGTCGCCGTCGCGGCCAATGGGGGTGAGATCGATGAAATCGTAGAATAGAGCCAACGCATCGATGGGGCGCATGGCATCGGCCTTGTCGCCGAGGAAGAGATCGTTGAAGGCCCGGCGCATGTCGTCCTGGGCGCTGCGAGCGAGATCCGCCTTGGGGAAGTTGAGCGAGGCAACCGAGAGCACGGTAAAACCCCCGCGCCAATTTCCTTGCGCGAAATAGAGGCTGCCCAATTTGCGCAGGATCTTCAGTTCCAGGTCATCGCCGCGCCAGCGATAGCGCAATTGTTCGTACGCCTTGATTGCTTCGTCGGGCTTGATCTTCTTGGCGGCAAGCTCGATTTCCACCCGCGCATAGGTTGCCTTTACCGCGACCGGCGCATAATCGGTCTGCTCAAGGTTGCGGAGCCGGGAGATCGCTTCATTCATGTGCGATTGCGCCGCGAGAAGTTGGGCCTCGTAGAGCCGCGCCTCCACGGATTCCCGCGGAGACAGCTGCGGCGAGAGTTGGTCCAGCGCGTCATTGGCACTTGCCAAGTCGCCCTGTGCAAGGCCGGTTTCGGCGCGAGCGAGGCGCGCCTGCGTCTCCCACTCTTCAGGGTAAAACCGCAGGACGCTTTGCGACACCGCCAGATCGTGACGCGCATTGGCGAAATCGCCGAGCTTGGCCTCCGCCATGCCGCGCCAGAGGGCGGCATGCGGGTCGGCCGTCAGCTTGCCGTCCGAGAGCGAGACCCGGGCATCACCATAGCGCCCCATCATAAATTGCGCCGCGCCTTTCATCGCCGAGAGACCCGGATCGCTGGCAAGCTTGGCATCGGCGGCCTGGATCAGCTGAATTTCCCCCAGCGCTTCGGGGGCGAGTCTGTGCGCGAGCAGATAACGGGCGAGCCTGAGCCGCGCTTTGTTGCCTTCGCTTTCGGGAAGGTGCGCCACCGCGCCTCGCAAATTGCGGGTGGCGACGATGACATCCTCGCTGTCGGCTTGGCCCCATTGGGTGAAGTCGATGAAGGCGGGACCCTGTTTGCTCGTCAGCAGCTGCACGACGGGCTCGGTATTGGCGCCCGAGGCCGATGACAAAGCCAGGCCTTTGGGACGCGACACGGTCACGATCTCGCTCTGGACCTGCGCGCCGAGATCATCCGTAAACGGAACGATCGCGATGCCGGCGGAGGTGGCGAGCGCCTCCATTTCGACGAAGCGCTTGGGCGTGAGCACGGCTTTTCCGGGACGCGCCGGCACCACGAAAAGATGATCCCCGGCATCGGCATCGGCAAATTGCAGGACATGAATGGCGCCCGGCAAAGGCGTTGTCAGGGTGGTTTGGCCGTCGGCGCCTTGACGCGTGAAGGCTACCGCATCGGGCGGGGTGGTCCCCGTCGCTGTGAGTGTGACGTTCAGCGCCGCGTCGCTCTCGCCAACAAAGGCGAGCAGTGGCGTCTTGAGGATGATCTTCATCACTGTTGCGCCGAAGGACTGTTCGGCCTGCGCCTTGCGGATGAGGTTGGTCAGCGGCGCCAACAGGCTGGCCGCATCGATCGGCGGATGGCCTTCCAGCACAATCCACAGGGTTTCCCCGCGCATGAAGACGGCGGCAGGACGGCCATGGGCCGCGGGAAAATGCAGGACCGCCCCGTCGCGGGTGAGTTCGGCGCTCGGGTTGGGAATTTCGGCCAGGATCGGCGCCGGGGCGGGAGCCTTCGCCGCTGCAGGCGGTGGGGGCACAGCAGGGAGCGCGGCGGGGTTCAGCGCCGCCGCGGCATCCGAACCCTTGGGCGGCGGATTGGGCAGCGCGGTGATGGCCGGCTTGATGGCAGTACCGCCCGGTGGCGCATAAGCGGCGGCGTCGGTCTTGGGCGCCAGCACGTCGATGACGATCTTGGCGCCGTCGCGGAAATCATGGAATGAGGATTCCGCATCGGTCTCGAATTCGACGACGGTCGCGGTGTCGTCGAGATGCCAGCCGGCGCTCTTCACCCAAGCCGGTTTGCGACTATCCATGACCGAGAAATCGGGTCTGGCGGCTGTCTCAAAACGCAGCTGGATGCGGCCCTGGCCGGGATAGGCGGTGTAGGCGACGATCGTGGGCCAATCGAAAACGAGGCGCGTGAAATTGGAATATTCCCCGATCCGAAGTTTGATAACCGGCAATTTGGTCAGATCGGGGAGCGCTTTTCCTTTCACCACGGGTGGTGGGGGCGGCGGAAGATCCGGCGGCACGCCTTTGAAACTTTCGGGAACCAGATCGACGGCCGTCTGGTTCATTTGCGTGGAATTGTGCAGCGAGACCGGTTTTCTCAGAGCAAAACGGTAGGTGAGGCCGTCCGAATCGCGCCGCCCGCCACTGACATAGGGGCCGAGACTCTCGGTGAACGTATCGATGTTGGTGGTGACCGGGCGTCCGAGGCGGATGGTCACAACGCCGTCCGCAACGGTCGCCGTGACGGGTGCCGGAGTCGCGAAGGTGAACAGAATGCGTGCATAACCTTGCGTGGTGTCGACGGTCGCGCTGTCCGCTTTCGAACTGGTGGCGGCGGTGGCGGGCGCGGTCTGTGCGTGCAAAGGCCCTGCCGCAAGCACGCTGACGGCAAAGACGAAAGCCACATGCAAGCCGGCCCGCATCGCGCGTTAGCCTTTGGGCGGCGGCGCGGCTGCGGGTTTGCCAGGCGCGGCAGCCCCCGATTGCGCAGCTGCAGCCGCTGGGGCCGTAGCTGCGCCCGCGGGCGCAGCAGCAGCTGGGCCCGCAGGCTGAGTTGCCGGCGTTAAAGCCGTAGGAGCCGCGACGGCCGTCGCATCGATGGGAGCCTTGTAGCGGTTGGCCAGCTCGACCGTGACTTTCTGGGCTACGTCCGAGGGAAGCGCTGCGAGGATACTGGCCATGACGTCGGCCTTCATTCGGCCCGCGACGCCGATACGGACTGAATCGTCGAGCGCCGCAAAGATCCGCGCCGCGTCCTTGGGCTTCATCGCGGTATAGATCTTCACCAAGCCGTCGAGCTGCTCGATCTCCTTGGCGTCGCGCTGTCCGAGCATCGCCTCGATGCGGCTCTGCAGCGCTTTCAATTGCCCGATCTTGTCGTCGACCCGCTTTTCCGTGGCGGCAATGATGTTGGCGCGCAGATCGAGCTCACGTGTGCGCTGTTCCAACGCATCGCGCCGGTCAGCGAGGCTGGTCAGCACATCCATTTCCGCCGAACTGACATTGGCGACGAGGTCGGAGGTCAATTCGTCCGCCGGCTTGGCCGGGTCGGTCGGTGCGGCGGGCTTCACGGGCCGCGGAAGGGCCGCATTGATCGCGGCAAGGGGATCGGGAAGCGCGCCGGGCTTGGCCGCGGGCGGGCTCGCAGCAGGGGCTGGCTTC
>DASQIQ010000222.1:0-1897 GCA_035631495.1 Micropepsaceae bacterium | reverse complement strand
GTCATGCATACTTCCAAATGGCGTCCAGTATCGTTTTCCATTCATCCTCAACCGCACATGAAATCCCCGCACATGGATAATCTTCTCGCCGTCGGGCGATGGGAGGTCAAGCCGCCGTTCGGGATTCGTATCAGGCGCCATCCAGGTGTTGAACAGCGCAACGGTCTTCCCGGACCATGCTCCGCGACACACCATGTACCTGCGGTCACCGTTCTCACTGCAATCCGTCGATTGCCTGTTCTCTGCAACGCGATTGGTTTGCTGAGCTGGCGCCGTGGGAAGGAGAAGAACCCAGCACGCCCATACCGCCGCAAGGTACCAGCGGCTCATCATTGCAGCTTCCTTTAGTGAGGCATCGCTACAAGCCATAACGAATGATACACCGCAAATCTCTTGCGAATCGTGCTTGCGCAGGGTTGGTTCAAGGGTGCCCAACTCCCAATAAGTCGCATGACCGGAGACAAGCCTCGGAAGAACAGCAAGGGCGCGTCTAGGAAACCGATTCGACGACCATGGCGATGCCCTGGCCGCCGCCGATGCAGGCGCTGGCCACGCCGTAACGGGCGTTGCGGCGGCGCAATTCGAGCAGCACAGTGAGGACTAGGCGAGTGCCGCTTGCAGCGAGCGGATGGCCGAGTGCGATCGCGCCACCGTTCACGTTGGTCTTGTCGCGATCGAGGCCGAGCACTTTTTCGACGGCGAGATACTGCGCGGCGAACGCTTCATTCACTTCGATCAGATCCAATTGGCCGAGCTTCAGGCCGGCGAGCGCCAGGGCTTTCTGAATTGCAGGGACCGGGCCGATGCCCATAATGCGCGGCGGAACTCCAGCCGTCGCCCAAGAGACGATGCGGCCGAGCGGTTTCAGGCCGCGCTCTTTCGCAATTTTCGCGTGCGTGACGACAACGGCGGCCGCGCCATCCACAATTCCGCTGGCATTTCCGGCGGTCACCATGCCGTCCTTGCGAAAGGCGGGCTGCAGCGATTCAAGGATCGCCATGGTGGTGTCGGGGCGGCGGTGATCGTCTTCGCTCACGAGCGTCGTCTTTTTCCCCTTCTTCACTTCCACGGGGACGATTTCTTCTTTCATGCGGCAGGCCTGGAAGGCGGCTTCGGCGGCTTGCTGGCTGCGCAGCGCGTATTCGTCGGATGCGCGGCGCGTGATGCCCTGCTCGGCGGCAAGATTTTCGGCTGTCTCGGACATGCTGAAGCCGCAAAAAGTGTCGAAGAGACCGGACATCAAAGAATCTTCGAGCTTCCCTTCTCCCAGGCGGAGGCCGGTGCGAGCGCCGCGAATCACGTGAGGGCACTGCGACATATTTTCCATGCCGCCGGCAAGAACGAGCTTGGCTTCGCCGAGCAAAATGCGCTGCGCGGCCTGGCTGACGGACTCGATGCCTGAGCCGCAAAGACGATTCACCGTGACGGCAGGAGTCTCGACCGGCAGCCCAGCCTTCAGGCCGACATGCCGCGCGCCATAGAGGCCGTCGGCGCTCGTCTGCATCACGTTGCCAAAAACCACGTGATCGAATTCCGCCGGATCGGCGCCCGAGCGCTTGATCGCCTCGCGGCTGGCGGCCGCGCCGAGATCAATCGCAGTGGTCTGGTCGAACGCGCCAGCGTAGCGAGCCATGGGCGTGCGTGCGCCGTGCAAAATTACAGCGTCGGTAATGAACATGATTCCTCCGAACCAAGAAAAGGCAAAAACTCCAAAGCAGAAAAAACCTCACAGGCTGAAGCCTGTGCCACCAAGGATGCTACGGAGTCGTGAGAGTAACGAGCGCGTTGCCGCCGCGCTGGCGCGCTTCATCGAGACCAGCTTCGGCGCGATTGATCCATTCGGTCACGCGGTCTTCGGTTGCGTCGCCGGGGCGCGAAGAAGCTTCGGCCACGATGG
>DASQIQ010000221.1:0-9180 GCA_035631495.1 Micropepsaceae bacterium | reverse complement strand
GCGCGACAGTACCAAAGCATCGATGGTCACGTCGTCGGCGCCGTTCTGGCCGTAGCAGCCGGAGGCTTCGGCATAGATCAGCCGCACCTTCTCGTTCGGCAAGTCCAGGAACTTCGCCGCCGCTTCGCGCGTGCCATAGGGCGTCTGCGTGCCGCACCACAGTGTCACGCCATCGGCCCGCACATCAGCCACCGCGCAGGATGGACCGATGGAGCCGTGATGATTGAAGGGCGATAGATAGGTCGCCTTCACGACCTTCACGGCTTTGCCAAGGCCCGCTTCGATATCGCCGCTCTTGGCAAGGACGCCGCCGGGCGCGTCCTTGGGATAGCCTTGCGGAAATTCCGGCAGGTTGCGCAGCGTGCTGTGCAGATCCTTCATGTCGGGCAGGGCGGCCCAATTCGACCATGTCACTTTGAGCGCCTGGGCGGCGGCGATGGCCTGTTCTTCGCGTCGGCAGACAACGCCGACGAGATCGTTGACGCGCACCACTTTGACGAGGCCGGGAATCCGCGCGACAGAGCTTTCATCGATGGAGACCACGGAGGCGCCATGGGCCGGCGGACGCACGACGCGCCCGTGCAGCATCCCCGCGACCTTCACGTCCTGCATATAGGTGAAACTGCCGAAGATTTTTTCCGGAATGTCCCAGCGCGGAACGGATGTGCCGACGATTTTGTAATCCTTCGGCGCCTTCGGCTTCACCTTGCCGGTAATCTTGACGTTGAACTGCTTGCCGCCGACGAGTTCGGCGTAAGCAACCTTCTTGGCCGGCGCGTTGCGCACGCTGACGACGCCGTCGACGGTGATCAATTGATCCGCCGGCACGTTCAGCCGCTTGGATGCAAGATCGATAAGCGCCGCGCGTGCTTCCGCGGCGGCGATGCGAATGGGGCGCGAATGGGCGGCGATGGTGCGGCTGCCCGACGAGACGAATTGGTCGGGCGTGCGGTTGGTATCCGGGCCAACGAGCTTCACCCGCTCAAAGGGCACATCAAGCTCTTCGGCCATGATCTGCATAAGGCCGGTGGAGCTGCCGGTTCCCAGTTCACAGCAGCCGGTGAAGAGCGTGGCGCGGCCGTCTTCGCCGATCGCAAGCCAGGAATCGACTTGGTCCTCCGGCGGACCATAGGGGCCCAGTTCGATCGCTGCCGCATCGCCGGCGTGGAACGCGCCCGCAAGCGAGAAGCCGACAATGAGCGCGCCCGCGCCTTTGAGGAAATCCCGGCGAAGGAAAGCGTCTGGAAGATCCATGTTCATGGCTTTCTCCTCACGCTTCCGAGGCGCGTTTCACCGCGCGGATGATTCTGAGATGCGTGCCGCAGCGGCAGAGATTGTTCTGCAGCGCGTTCTTGATTTCGGGCACGCTGGGTTGGGGATTTGTTTTCAAAAACGCCGCGGCCTGCATGATCATGCCGTTGATGCAATAGCCGCATTGCACGGCCTGTTCTTCGATGAAGGCGGTCTGCAATTTGTGCGGCTTTTCCTTCGTTCCCAATCCTTCGAGCGTAACGATTTCGTCGCGTGCATTGATCGAGGACAGCGGCCGCATGCAGGACCGCACCGGCTCGCCATTCACGTGAACCGTGCAGGAGCCGCATTGACCGAGGCCGCAGCCGAAACGGGGGCCATGCAAGCCGGCATCGTTGCGTAGGATGTAAAGTAGCGGCGTGGCCGGGTCATCGACCGTGGCCGTCACGGGTTTTCCGTTCACGCGCAAGGTTCTCGTCGTCGCCATCGAATGCGTCTCGCTTGTTCTGGGGGCGCCGCTAAATACCCCATCATCTTACATCGAAGTTTGTGTACGACCCAAATCTTCGTCGATTTACCCTTTTGCGGGTCATTCCCGATGCCGGGCAATCAGCTTTCGCAGATAATCGGCGGCAGCACAGCCCTTGACCGCCCGCTGCCACATGCCTTCCGCAGCACGGTGGTGCAGCGTCAGGGCCTCAGGCGCCGAGGTGATCATGGCGACGCCGACGCGCACATTGGGTTCCTCGCCCAGCCGGAAGGGGCTCAGCGACAGCAATTGGCGGTCCGGCTGACGGAAGATCTGAAAGCCGGTATGGGGCAGGGTTTCGGGCACGATCCCGATCTGCACGCCGATCGGCCCGTCCTGCATGATACGGGCGAAATGCTCGACTTCCGCGCGGGCGAGCGCGCGCCGTTCGCGCCGCAATTTGTCCGGAAGGTCGAACCGGCCCACCATGCCGTTGATCAGGAAGCGGCTGATTTCGGAGGCCGCGATCAGATTGACGATGGCGGGCTGCCGGCGGCGGTAGGTTTCCTTGCGCTGAGTCAGCACCGCCATGATCTCTTCGACTTCGGCCTCCGCACGGGCGCGGTCCTCGACATTTTCAGGAATGCTCTCTTTCAAGAGCTGCCCCAGAACGGCATTGAACGCGTCCGATGCCAGCAGATAGGAAAGCGGCCCCGCCAGCACGATGATGTGCTCGGCGGTTTCTTCGATCTGGCGCATGCGCTCGAAATAGGTGACGGCCGAGGCGATATATTCGACGCCGACGCCGAGCAGAGTCGGCAGCGATACCTGCAGCAACTCGGCGAGTTTCTCGAGCGTGTCGATCTTCACGACCTCGCCTTTTTCGAAGCGGTAAAGCGCGGTGCGCGAGATGCCGATGCGTTTGGCGACGTCTTCGGCGGAAAGGCCGGAGCCCAGCCGGAACGCTTTCAGCCGATTGCCGATATCGTCAAAACGCAAGGCCAAGGTGCCTCTCCCCTTACGGAGCTTCCTTGACCGCCTTCAAGCGCTGCGCGGCATCGAGCGCGGCCGCGACGATGCCCTGATAGCCTGTGCAGCGGCAGAGATTGCCCGAGATCGCGATGCGAACCTCCTGCTCGGTCGGATCGGGATTGTCGCGCAGGAATTCGATCAGCGTCGTCAGCATGCCCGGCGTGCAGAAGCCGCATTGCAGCCCGTGATTGTCGCGGAACGCTTCCTGAAGCGGGTGCATCTTGTCGGCTGATGGGGCGATGCCCTCGACGGTCAGGATCTCGTGCCCATCCGCCTGCACGGCGAGCATCAAACAGGACCGCGCGGAGCGGCCGTCGAACAGGATCGTGCAAGCGCCGCACACGCCGTGCTCGCAGCCGAGATGCGTGCCCGTCAGCCCCAATTGCTGGCGCATGAAATCGGCGAGAGTGTAACGGACCTCAACCTCTTCCTGATATTTCTTGCCGTTGATGGTAACGGCGATGTTGCGTTTCTCGCCCATGCTCAGACCCTCCCCACGCGCGACAGCGCTGCGACCAACGCCCGGCGCGACATCACCGCCGCCAGATGCTGGCGGTAGGATGCGGGAGCATGAACGTCATCGATGGCATCGACTTTGCGGCACTCCTCGCAAAGCTGCCGGAACAGATCTTCGGAAGGAGCCTGGCCGACAAGAGCCTTTTCCACCTCCTTCACGCGAATTGGCCCAACCGTAACACCGCCCAAAGTGAGCGAGGCACGCTTTACCTTGCCGCTCGCATCCATTTCCAGAAGGGCCGCAGCCGAAGCGATGGCGAAATCGCCGTGCCGGCGGGCGAACTCCACAAAACCGTAGCCGTGTCCGGCAGGCCAGCGCGGGAATTTGACGGTGGTCAGCAGCTCGTTCGGTTCGAGCGCGGGCGTCATGAAGGCAACGGGGAAATCGGCGAAGGGGATGTCTCGCGTCCCGCCGGGTCCCGCGACGGTGACGGTCGCATCATGCGCGGCCGCCATGGTGACGAGTTCGGCCGATGGATCGAGATGACAAAGCGAGCCCCCGACCGTGCCGCGATTGCGCGTTTGGCGATGGCCGACATTCAGGATCGCTTCGTGAATGAGCGGGAAGCGCGCTTTCACGACATCGGAGAATTCCAGGTCCCGCTGGCGGGTCATCGCGCCGACTTCGAGGGCGCCGTTGCTCTCGCGCAAATAGGACAGCGCCTCGATCTTGTTCAAGTCGATGATGTGATCGGGCAGCACGTAACGCATGTTCAGCATCGGCATCAGCGACTGTCCGCCAGCAAGAAGCTTGGCGTTTTCCAGGCGCGAGAGCAGGCCCACGGCATCGGCGACGCTCCGTGGATCGTGATAGGAAAAGGGAGGTGGTTTCATCGAGTCGGGTCCTGTTCAGGCGCGCGGCAGGAATTTGGCGAATTTCGCGCGTATTCTTTCATCCAATGCATTCGAATTGCGCACCACTTGCGGGAAAGTATCTCTGCGCGACCAGGGCCGGCAGGCATCGATGACGACGCGTGCATTGCGGCGGTCATTCTCGCTATAGACCATGGGATCGAGCACAGTGCTCCAGCAGCCGCGCAGGATTTCCAGATCCTCGCGCGGATCGAAGCGCGTGCACATCGCCCAGATCACCTTGTCGATGTCGGCCGGATCGATGTCCTCATCCACCACCACCACGAAGCGGTTGGCATAAGCGCCGGCATGACATTGCGAGGCGATCAATCCGGCCTGTTTGGCGTGGCCGGCATAAAGCTGCTTGATCGCAACGGTGAGCCAAAGCCGGCTGCCGCCTGCCTCATGCGCCCAGACCCCTTTCACCTCGGGGATGCCCGCGGCCTCCAGCTGATTCCACACCGCGCCTGAACGGTAGGTGCCGCGATAGAAGGAATCATCGTCGGGCGGCACGCCAGGTATGGCGCCCATCAGGATCGGATTGTTGCGATGCATGAAGGTCTCGATGCGGATCGCCGGCTCTTTCTTCAGCCCGCCGGCATAATAGCCGGTCCACTCGCCGAGTGGTCCTTCGGTGACCAAATCATTGGGATGCACAAAACCTTCGAAGGCGATTTCGGCATGGGCGGGAATAGGCAGGCCCGTGCGCGGGCCGGCGATCACCTCGACGGGTTCGCCGAGCAATCCACCCGCGGCTTCGTACTCGTTCTTGCCATAGGGAATCTCCAGTCCGGCAATCATGAACAGCGTCGGGTGCATGCCGCAGACGACCGCAATCGGGCATGGCTCGCCCTTCTCGTGATAGCTGCGCATGATGAGATCGCCATGCTTGCCTTTGGAGCACATGACCGAGGCGACGTTCTTCTCCTGCGCCTGCACGCGATAGGCGCCGTAATTCACCCAGCCGGTGTCACGATGCTTCATCACCACCATGTCGCCGGTGCCGATGTAATAGCCGCCATCCAGCTCATGCCATTTGGGAACGGGGATTTTGAAGATGTCGATGTTCTTGCCTTCGTGCACATTCTCGAGCAGCGCGCCCGATTTCACCGTGGACGGCGGGATCATCTTCGCCTCCTTCATGTAGCGCCGCCAATAATGCACCAGGTCGATCGCGCTGGAATCCGCCGGATTGCCGAGCGTCAGATGGATGCGCTTAATCGAGGTGAGGATGTTGGCCAGCACGCGATGGCCGCGCGGATAACCGGGAATGTCGTCGAACAAGACTGACGGGTTGCCGGTCTTGCGCTGGTAGAAGTCGACAATGCCGCCGATTTCCTCTTCATGGTTTGCGCCCGAGATATGCTGGACCTCGCCTGCGGATTCCATCTTGGCGATCCAGCTTCTGAGATCCTGACTGCTCAATGCGTCCTCCTCGATGCGGCGTGCAATCTAACAGTGGTCACGGCCGACCGCATCAGCGACAGAAGCAAAACCATCCGCGCGCAGCAGTGCGGCCAGCTCGCGTTTGATGCGCTGCGCGAGACCCGGACCCTGAAAGACCAGCGCCGAATAGACCTGCACCAGCGAGGCCCCGGCCCGGATCTTGGCGTAGGCGTCGACTCCACTGGCCACGCCGCCACAGCCAATGAGCGCAATGCGTCCCTTGGTCAAACGATAAAGCCTCCCCAAGCACGCGGTGGAGGGCTGCAGC
The DNA here is from genome assembly GCA_035631495.1 of Micropepsaceae bacterium. Classification (GTDB taxonomy): domain Bacteria; phylum Pseudomonadota; class Alphaproteobacteria; order Micropepsales; family Micropepsaceae; genus CAIYRG01. The sequence goes on along the minus strand of DASQIQ010000221.1, from coordinate 3,346 downwards.
AGGGGCGCCCCAGAAAGGCCCCCGGCTTCGCATTTGTAGGGGCTTTTCAACCAAGAGGGACGCTCAACCGTGGTGTTGCCGACGATCAAACCATCGATACCCACCGCGAGCGCCACGTCGGCGATGTCCTGCAATTCACTCGTCGTGAGGTCCGGCCCGACCTTGACCAGGAGCGGCGGCGGCTTCTTGGGGTCCGGCGCGGCGCGGTTGCGCGCGATCAGTGCACGGCGCAGCAGATCCTCGATCGGCTCGCGCGCCTGCAATGCGCGAAGGCCCGGCGTGTTGGGGGAGGAAATGTTGAGGACGAGATAATCGGCAAGGCCGGCCACCATCTCGATTCCGGCCACATAGTCCGCCGCGCCATCAATGGTATCGCGATTCTTCCCGACATTCGCACCGACGCGGCCCGGCGGATGGCGTCGGCTCCGGCGCTCGGCGAGGCGCTTGGCAAAGGCCGAAACACCGCCGCTGTTGAAGCCCAGGCGATTGATCACGGCCTCGTCTTCGTCGAGGCGAAAAAGGCGGGGCTTGGGATTGCCGGGCTGCGGCTTCGGCGTCACCGTGCCTGCTTCGACAAAGCCGAAGCCCAGGGAAAGCATGGCATCAATGACGCGCGCGTCCTTGTCAAATCCCGCGGCGAGCCCAATGGGATTGGCGAAGTCCAGACCCCAAACCGAGATTCGCAGGATGGGATCGTCGGGTTCGGCATGGGCGCCGACCAGACCATGCTCGAGCGCGAACAGAGCCGCGTGATGCGCCGTCTCGGGAGGAAGCTTGTACAGCGCGCGCAGCGCCAAAACATCGATGGCGCTCATCGCTGGCCGCCACCGAACAAACGCCGGAGCGCGTTCGCCAAGACTGAGAAGATGAGGGCAAAGCCGGAAATCGGCTTTGCCTGCGGCTGCGGTTTTGGTGGGGCGCCGCCCGCGGCCGGCTGAGACGCGGCGAGCTGCGCCTTCAGATTGCCGGCGAATTGTCCGATGAGCTGCTGCGCCACATCCTGGATCATGCCCGATGCGCGGCCATATTGCGCCACAGCGCCCGAAAGAGTGAGGTCGGTTTTCACCAGCACGCGTGTGCCCAACGGCGACGGCTCGAGACGGAAATCGACATTGGCATTGGCGCCGCCGCGTCCCTTGGAATCTCTACCCTGCGCTTTCACGCGCGCTTTGTAGCCGGCTTCGTCGATATCGGTGAATTTCACCTGACCCGCGAAGGTCAGCGCTACCGGGCCGAGACGCACCGATACATTGCCATTGTAGGTGTCCTTGTCGACCACGCCCGTCAGTTCGGCGCCCGGCATACAGGGCGCGATGCGCGGAATATCCATCAACGTCTTCCACGCGTCTTTGGGCGTCAACGGCACTTCGAAACTGTTGTTGATCTCCATGCCGTCCCCTAGAGAATCGTGAGCCGCTGGAAAATCCAGCGTGCTGCAGCGAGAAGCGTTTCATCCTCATAGAGGCGGCCAATCAACTGAATGCCGATGGGTAGGCCGTTCGGCCCATGATGGGTGGGGAGCGTGATGGTAGGCGTATGCAGGGCGGTCCAGAATTCCTGGAATCTCGTATCGCCCGTCGACTCGAGGCCCTTGGGCGCCTCGCCCGTGACCGCAGGCGCAAGCAGCACATCGGCTTCGCCGAAGATTTCGGGAACAAGGTCACGGCATTCCTTGATGCGTTGGAGCGATTCGATATATCGCGCGTAGGGAATCGTCAGGCCATCTTCGATCTGACGGGTGAGACCTGGACTGAGGAGAGCGCGATTCGTGTTCCATTCATGCGCCATGGAACGCGCGCGCTCGACCGGATTGATGATGGTGCGGGCTTCGATCAGTGCATCGAAACTCTCGGGCAGGGCAACATCATGAAAGATCGCGCCCGCCGTTTGAAGCCGGCGTGCGCAATCCTCGATCGCGAATTGGGATTCCGCGAGCGCGTGGTCCCAAAATAGCGTGCGGCAAAGGCCGATTCTCGGCGCTGTTTCGCGTGAAGGCGTTCGATCCCGCCCCGTCAAAATACTGGCGACAAGGTCAACATCATCGATGCTGCGTCCAATCAGCCCGATCGTGTCACGGCTTTCAGCGGCGAATTTGATGCCGCCGCGAGAGATGAGATTGTAGGTCGGCTTGTAGCCGACTGCACCGCAGAATGAAGCGGGTCGCAACACCGAGCCGCCCGTCTGGGTACCATAGGCGACCGCAACCATGTGGTCCGCGACAGCGGCGGCCGAACCGCTCGACGAGCCACCGGGCGTGTGATCCAGATTGTGCGGATTGCGTGTGACATTCGCCGTTAGCCCGGCGAATTCACAGGTAACGGTCTTTCCCAGGATCACCGCGCCGGCGCGGCGGGCCAGCGCGACGCAAGACGCGTCCGCCGCCGTGCGATGATTGCGATAGATGGGCGAGCCCATATCCGTGGGCATGTCGAACGTGTCGATGATGTCCTTGATGCCCAGCGGCACGCCGGCGAGCGCACCTTTCACGCCCGCCCGATCGAGCGCACGCCCCTGATCCAGCGCGAGCTCCCTATCGACAAACGCCCAGGCCTTGACCTGCTTGTCGCGCTCTTCGATACGGTCAAGGCAGTCGCGTACTACCGCTTCCGCGCTGAAGGCGCCGGTTGCGACGCCTTGAGCGATCTCGCAGGCGGAGAGTTCGTTGAGGCGTCGTCCTGCCATTACCCTCTCGCGGCTTTGCCGGCAGCGGTGCCGGCGATCCTGCCGAAAACCGAACCCGCGGTCAGGCCTGTGCCTCCGGGATAGTTGAAATAGAAGATGCCGCCGACCAATTCGCCGGCCGCATAGAGACCGGGTATCGGCTGATAGTCCAAATTCATGACCTGCCCGTCATGGGCGATGCGAAGACCGCCGAAGGTGAATGTGACACCGCAGGTGACCGCATAGCCTTCGAAGGGCGGTTTGTCGATCGTGTTGGCCCAATTGGATTTTGGAACAGCAAGGCCCTCGGTGCGCCTTCCGTCCTTGACGTTGGGATTGAACGCGATGTCGGTGCGCACGGCCGCGTTGTATTCGGCAATCGTCTTGACGAACTGATCCGGATTCACCCCGTCGAGCTTCTTGGCCAACTCCTCGATCGTATTGGCGGTCACCTTGGTGCATTGGCGGATATTGTATTCGTCGCGCTGCAGATGCTTGGTCTTCTGGTCCCAGATCTGCCAGGCGAATTGGCCGGGCTGCTCCAGCACCACGCGGCCATATTTGGCATAGGTGTAATTGCGGAAATCGGCGCCCTCATCGACGAAGCGTCTGCCCGTCGCGTTCACCAGAAGCGCGAAGGGATAGGTATGTTTCTGGAACTGGTCGCCCACGGCGAGGTCGCCGA
>DASQIQ010000220.1:0-9634 GCA_035631495.1 Micropepsaceae bacterium | reverse complement strand
CGGGGTCAGGCCGCTGACCTGGGTGGTGTCCAGAGACGAGAGGCTGGTGGTGGTCAGAGCGCCGAGCTGGGTGGTGGCAAGCTTGCCGATCTGGGTGGAGCTCAGATCGGAGAGCGCGCCGCTGGTGATGCCGGCGAGCTGCGTGGTGGTGACGCCGGCGAGCTGGGTGGCGTTGAGCGCGCCGATGGCGGTGGCATCCAGAGTGGAGAAGTTGGTGGCGTTGAGCGCACCGATCTGTGTGGCGGAGAACGCGGCGATCTGTGTATCGACGAACTCGCCGACATCGGTGGTGGTCAGACCGCGCAGCTCAGTGACGGAGAGGCCCTGAACCTGAGTGGTGTTGAGCGTATGGATCTGGGTGGCATTAAGCGAGGAGAAGCTGGTGGCGTTGACCGCTCCGATCTGGGTTCCGGTAAGGACGCCGATATGGGTCACGTCGAAATTGTCGAGCTGCGTACTCGTGAGCGAAGCGAATTGCTGATTGTTGAGTACGAGAAGCTGAGATGTACCGAAGACCAAGGTGCTCTGGAACTGAGGGATCTGCGTCGCCGTAAGTCCGCGAACCTGCGTGGGTGAGAGGGCCGCAAGTTGCGTCGCATCGATGACGGCGATGCCGCTGGTGTTGATCGCGCCAACCTGAGTGGAACTCAACGACTGGATCTCGGTGACCGACAGACCCTGGATTATGGTGGCCGGCAATGCCGCGATTTGCGCGGCTGAAAGAGAAGAAATGGGCATGTGTCGTCCACCTTTTGAGTTCTTCAAAATACGCGAACAGGACCTGCGTCTGGCGACGGGGCCACATGCACCCTACGACTGCGTCTCCTTAGGAATGGTTACCAAGACGGGAGTTTTCGGCTTCTCGGATTCACTGAGGCGGTTGAAACGCAGATTCGCCTTGGGCGGATTGTGTTGCCATTCCCTTAATCCGTCCCGAATGTCCGCTTTGGATCAGCGGCTTCAGATCGCGCGAAGGCCCACCAGCGCGCGTGACTCAATCTTAGCCGCGCCGACGGAACTGCGATGCAGACAGTCGCTGTAGTGCCATGCACTTGCTACGGCGGATGATGATGTTCAACTCGCTATATCCTGTCCGTCGCGCCACCGCTCGATCAGCCGGTGGCGTGGGACACGGACCAATAGAGCAGGCAGCGGTCAGTTCGGGTAGCCGAGGCGGAGCATTCCCGATTTCGTTCCGTTGACCGAACCGTTCTGCAGCCAGTCGAGAGAGGCGCGAAAGAGCAGCATGTGGTTTTTCTCCCACATCGCATTGTGGGACGAGCAGGCGAGGTCGATAAAGACTTTCTGCGGCGAACCCAGATCGGCATAGAGCTCACGCACCCGCTCGGTCGCCACCTGCTTGTCGTGTGCTCCGGACACCATCAATGTCGGGATCATGGTCTTGGCGACCACGTCACGGGTCCAGCCCCAACTCGTGGTCTGCGGGGCCCGCCTCACGCCGGTACCCCAAGTCGCACCGACGGGATCGGAGAGCATCATGTTGGACCAGACCGATTGCGATGCCGCCGGATCATATTGATCGGGGCAGCCCACCTGCCTGTCCCAATTCGCGTCGAATTCGGGGCGCGATTGCGTATTCATCGCCACGCCGTCGGCCGGAAGGGCTGGAGGCTTGGCGCCGGCGCTGCGGTTGTAGGCAGGGGCCAACAGTACCAGTTTTGCGATTTTGTCGGGATGCTGCGCGGCATAGCCGCCTGAGCGGGGGCCACCGAGCGACCAGGCGATCAAGCTGACGCGATCCACATGGCGAAGCGACCTTAGATAATCCACCGCAGCGCCCACATCGTCCCAGTCGGACGCGATGGTGGTCAGCTGATGCGGATAGCTCGGAGCGCAGCGGGCCGCGATGAGGCCGGGCATGAACCCCGACTGTTGTTCCGGCGAGAGGTTGCAGGGATCGTTCATCGCGGCCGGCCGCGTCGAGCGCCCATATCCCGTGGTGTCCATCGAAAACACGTCGTATCCGGCGCGGGCCAGAAACGCCATCCAACTATAGTCCTGGTACGGAACGTCGAACGCCACTTCCGCCGGCGTGCCGGCGCCGTGCACAAAAAGCACGACGCGATCGCCATTGCCCACACCGCGCGCGACAGTCGCCGCCTTCGCCCGTTCGCGTACGTAGATTTGCGCGGGTTGCCCAGCGATGGCCGGAACCGTGGACTGCGTGCGAACATAATGGTCGATGGTCAGAAGCCGCTCGCCGTCATCGGCGGTGGCTGGGCCGCTCACGGCGCCCGCGACAAGGAGCATCGCGATGCCCGCTGCAAACAACCGGATAGGTGCCAGGAATTGCATGGTTTCCTCTTTCGCGAAACCGAAAGGTCTCGCCGAAAATCGCACTGTAAAAACCACGGTGATGATTGCAGAGGCGATGCAAAAATACAAATTTTGGCCGCCTACGCTCCCGCCGGGCCAAGAGCGTGCTCGATCATGCCGCGCGCAATCTCGCGCTCGCCCATGATGACGGTATCGGCCTTAAGTCTCAGCAGATATTCCACTTCGTCGTTGGAATGCGCCCGCGCCACGATCTGCAGCCTCATGTTCAGCGCGCGCGAGCGTTCGACGATCTGGCCGGCTTCGAATCCGTTGGGAATCGCGACAATGAGAAGCCGGGCGCCCCTGATGTTTGCCGCCTCCATGACGTCTGGCCGCACGGCGTTGCCCGGCAGCACTTCTATGTCGCTGGCACGCAGGCTCGCAACCAATCTGTCGGCATCTTCGATGACCAGGAACGCCTCGTTGCGCTCCTTCAACGCCTTCCCAACCAGGCTTCCCACGCGGCCATAACCGATAAGCACGATGTGATTGATGAGGGAGGTCGGATGCAGCTCCTCGGGCGCGTCCGGCTCGACGGGCTCGCCTGGCGGGTGCGCGGGGTGGAAACGGCTGACAAGTGAGAACAGGAACGGATTGGCAAGGATCGAGAGAATCGAGGCGCCAAGGATGAGATCGCGTGCGTGGGTGGTCAGCAGCCCAAGCCGAATTCCCAGATCCGCGAGAATGAAGGAGAACTCGCCGATCTGCGCCAATCCCACGGCGATGAGCAGCGCCGTCTCGAGGGAATAGCCCAGAAGGCGTGTAAGCACGAAGGCCACTGCGGCATTGCCGACCAGGACGACCAAAACGGTTGCAGCGAGCGCCCCGGGATCGGTTACTACAACCGTCGGATTGAACAACATGCCGATGGACACGAAGAATAGGACGGCGAATGCATCGCGCAGCGGCAGTGATTCTTCGGCAGCGCGCGCGCTGAGCTGGGACTCGCTCAAGATCATGCCGGCGAAGAACGCGCCCAGCGCGAATGAGACACCAAAGAGCTCGGCGGCGGCGAACGCCACGCCCAGCGCAACCGACAGCACCGCAAGGCGAAAGAGTTCACGCGATCCGGTATGCGCGACGTAATGCAGAATCCACGGAATGGATCGACGTCCCACCACGAGCATCAACACGATGAAGGCGCCAAACTTGCCAAAGGTCAGGGCCAGCGTCTCGGCCAATTGGGACCCACTGAACCCCGCACCCGAATCGCTCGCGCTCAAGAGGCCGGCGAACGCCGGAATCAGAACCAGCGCGATCACCGTGATGAAATCTTGGATGATCAGCCAACCCATGGCGAGCCGCCCGCGCTCCGTGTCGAGGAGTCTGCGGTTCTGCAGCGCCCTCAATAGAACCACCGTGCTCGCCACAGAGAGGGCAAGGCCGAAGACCAATCCCGCGCCGAAAGGGAAGCCGATAAACCGGGCGATGACGGCACCAAGGCTGGTGGAAATCGCGACCTGGGCCATGACAGCGGGGATCACGCTCTTGCGCAGCGACAGCAAATCCTTCAGCGAGAAATGCAAACCCACGCCGAACATCAAAAGGATCACGCCGATATCGGCGAGCTGAAGCGCGAGCGCCGGGTCGCCGATGAAGCCGGGCGTGAACGGCCCGACCGCAACTCCGGCCATGAGGTAGCCTGCGATGGGTGAGATCTTCAATCGGTTCGCAATCGTGCCGAACACGAATGCGAGCCCGATGCCGATGACGATCATCGCGATGAGCGGCGTCTGGGTCATGGCCTAGGTTTCGCGTGTCCTGTGTCAACCGGCAAGGGATGTCGCGATTCAATCGGAAGCAGGCGCCGCGAGGCGCTGCTCAGTGCGCTGAGCCGTGAATGACGGCTTAGCGCGCCGGTGTATTGGCCGCGGTGATCTGCTGGCTCAGCAGCGGGATCGATTTGAAATCGGGCGCTTTGGGGACCGACTGCAGATAGGCGTAGATGTCGATCAGCTCCGCATCGGAGAGGACCTTGGGCGTATAGGGCGGCATGTCGCCGCTTGTCGTGCGCACCCAAGCCTGCAAAGCGGGCCAGGCGAGCGGGACGGGATCGGCGATCCTCGGACCTTCTCGTCCACCCTGGCCCTGATGGCCGTGGCATTGGTAGCAGCCGACGCGTTCGAAATTCGCCTTGCCCTTCGTGGCGTCGCCCTGCGGTGCGGCCTGCGCGGCAATCGCCGCGGAACCGCCGAACAGCGAAGCCGCGATGATCAGAGCGGCCGCGGATATGGTCTTGCGCATGGATCGCTTCCTGTTAACGCGGTTGCGTGACGACGTCGATGAGGACCGGCTCGCCCATCTTTACCGCTTCGATGCCGCGCTTGAGGGCGGCGCCCAGCTCCTTCGGATCGCTAATCGGGCCGATGCCAACGTGGCCCAGAGCTTCCGCGAGCTTGGCGTAATTGACGAACGGATCACGAATCGTGGTGCCGATATAGGCCGTGGAGACGTCGCGCTGGCGCCAATTGGCCATACGCTGCAGATGCATGATCTCCTGATGATAGGCGCGATTGTTCCACATCACGGTCAGCATTGGGATCTTGTGATGCGCGGCCGTCCAGAGTGCGCCGGGCGCATACATCGAATCGCCGTCATTCTGAATATTGACGCAAAGCCGGGTCGGATCCGCCGCATGATGCGCGAAGGACGCGCCCACCGCCGCGGGGAGGCCATAGCCGATGCCGGCGCCGCCGGGGCCGCCGATGAACTGATGATGCTGGTCGAAGGTCCAGATCCGATGGGGCCAATTGGACGGGCTGGAATCACGCGACACGAGCGCCCAATTCTGATTTTTGATCTGCTGCCAGAGTTCGGCGGAGAATCGCGAGGAACTGATCGGACTCGCGTCCCAGGCATTGGACGCCGCGGCTTGCAACATGCGTTCGCGTGCCGCTGCCTGGCCTTTCTTCGCCTTCTCGCCGCGTGCGGCGATCATGGCGCGGCGTTCGGCCGGAATGGCCTGCTTCACATATTCCGTCAGCATCGGAAGAGTCGCTTCCGCGTCGGCGCCGATGGAGACATCGACCGACTGATAGCGCTCGAAATCCTGGTAATTGGCGCGGATGTAAAGATCGCCGACACCGATGCTGATCAGTTTCGTGCCGGGCTTGATGCGAAGCTTTTGTTCGCCGGCCGCACTGTCGTCCATCTTGTTCACGGTGCCCCAGAAATCCGTGAGCTCAAGGCCGAGGATGACGTCGGCCTGATCGATCAGCGCGCCGCCGATTTGATAGAGGTGATGATTGTTCGGCATATTCATGCGGCCGAGCTGATCGATCACCGGCGCATTCAGGGCCTCGGCAAGCTCGACCAGATGTTTGATGCCGGCCGGCGTGCGCGCCACGCGGTCCGCGACGATCACCGGATTGTCCGCCATGGCGAGCAGGCGAGCAGCCTCGCGCACCGCATTCGGATCGCCGGCGGGCGGGGCCACCATGTTGAGCTTTGGAATGGCCAGCGGCTTCTCGCCCTTCAACATCGCGCTTTCCTGAAGCTTCTCTTCAAGAACCATCAGCACGGGCTCATGGGGCGGCGTCATCGCGATCTTGTAGGCGCGCACCATGGATTCGGCGAAATGCTGCAGCGACTGCGGATTGTCGTCCCATTTGGTGAAGTCGCGGATCAGCGAGCCGGGGTCTTGCACGGCGTGAATGGTGGGGACGCCAGGTTCGCGGGTGACCGCATCGGCGCGGTTGCCGACCATGACGACCGAAGCCGCGCGGTCGCACCATGCATTATAGACGGCCATCGCGGCATGCTGCAGTCCGACCGTGCCATGGCAGAGCGCCGCGGCCGGTTTGCCTGCGACCTTGTAATAGCCATGGGTCATCGCGACGGCGGATTCTTCGTGCATGCAGGTGACGAATTCCGGCTTCTTGTTGCCGCCGTAATTGACGATCGATTCGTGAATGCCGCGGCAGGAGGAGGCCGGGTTGCTGAACACGAAATCGATGTCGAGCGATCTGAGCACATCGACCATGAAGTCCGATCCCGGCGGACCGGCGAGCGTGCCGGGGCTTGGCGCCACGCTTGTCGTGCCGAGCTCGGCTTGCGCGGCCGCTGTGGAGGGGCGCTTGACGAAGGCGGCAGGCTGGTCCGCATCGGCGGCTCTGGCGCCCTTGACGGCGGGGATTGCGGTTGCCGCGCCGGCGATTGCCGCGCCGGCCAGGAATTTGCGCCGATCTACGCCGGTGCTCGAATTTTTGCGTGCCATGACTTTCCCTCCCAGGGTTCAGATGGGCGCCCAGGCGAAGCGCCGCTTGGCTAGATATATCATGCTAGGGCTGCCTGTCCCATCAGGCTGTTGTGTACGGTTAGGACCGGCCTTTTCCCTTGCACGGAAACGGTTTAGCGCGGCTTCAACTTCAGCATCCGTTCGGCATTGAGCTGATAGATCTGGCGCCGCTCGCCCTCGGTGATGTCGATCTCGTCCAGTACCTTGATGATGTCGCGGATGAAGAGCGGCCCGCCTTGCGGATCGAACGGGCAATCGGTGCCGAATAGCACGTGCTCGCAGCCGAAAAAGTCGATGCCGCAGCGTGTGCCGGAACGGGAACCGTTGATCGCGGTATCGGCGAAGAACATGCGAAAATAATCTACCGGGCGGCGGCCTTTCTTCTTCATATTGGCGATGATCTCGCCATAAGCCGGCTCCGCTCCCTCGCGCGTGCCGAGCTGATCGAGCCCCAAGCCCACGCGCGCTTCGAGGAACGGCACCATAGCGCCCAAATGATGGGTGATGATCTTCAGATTCGGCCAGCGGTCGAAAAAGCCGGAGAACACCATCCGCGCCATCGCGGCGCTGGTCTCGTAGGGCCAGCCGAAACACCACCAGATGTCGTATTTGGAACTGCCCTCCGTCGGATAATCGGCGAATTTTTGCGGCCGCGTCGGATGCATCCAAATCGGCAGGTCGTAGGAATGCATCAGCTCGAAGATCGGCGCCAATTCCGGATCGTCCAGCGGACGCCCGTTGACGTTGGTCATGATCTGAATGCCGCGCGCGTCCAGATGCTCCACCGCGCGCGTGATTTCGGCGAGCGCGGCTTTGACGTTGTTCATCGGCACCGATGCCGCGAAGGCTGGAAACCGATCCCGATGCTTGGCGACGATCTCGGCCATGCCGTCATTGGCAAGCATGGCCATGCTCGGCGAGGTCTCCGGCGGCGCGACATATTCGATGGCCGGCATCGAAAGGGTGAGGATCTGCTGATAGTCGGGCCCGAACTCCTCCATCATGCGAAGGCGCGCGTCCAGATCGTACAGCACCGGGATCTCGAGCCAGCGCCGGACCGCGGCCTTGTTCGGGATCACGTCCACCATTTTGTCGAAATAGGCTTTGGGAAAAATGTGCGGAAAGATGTCGATCTTCTTCACGGAATGGTCCTCGGAGCGATGTGGGGATGGCCAAGTCCCTGGACCTTAGACCACCGCCTTTAAGGGCGGCAAGCGCGCGCCGAAGGCCCACTCAGGCGACGAGCAGTCTATCGGTCTTGATCGTGCTTTCTGCGGGGAAAATGACCGTCATGCGCGTCCCCTGGCCCAGCTCGCTGTCCAGATTGATGCGCCCGCCATGCATCTCGACGAGGCCCTTGACGATCGGCAGGCCGAGCCCCGTGCCGCGCTCTGCGGTGGTGATGACGTCGGGCCGGCCATGCCCCAGACGGTCGAAAAGTTGTGTCTGATCCTCCTGGGCGATGCCGATGCCGGTGTCGGAAATGCAAAGCTCGATCTCACCCCTCGCGTTCAGGGCGAGGGAAACCTCGACGCGCCCGCCGGACGGCGTGTATTTGGCCGCATTCGACAGCAGATTGTTGATAATTTGCCGCACCGCATGAATGTCGGCGTTCAACAGCGGGAAGTGCCCGGGCAGGACGGGAACAACGCTGATGCCCTTCGCGGCCGCTTTCTCATCCAGCAGGCTCACCTCATCGAGGACGACCCCCGTGATGTCGATCGGCTCCGCCCGCAGGCCTTTGCTCCCAGCTTCGATCTTCGCGAGGTCGAGGATGTCGTTGATGAGCGCGAGCAGATGCTGTCCGGACTGATGAATGAAGCCGCCATATTCCGGATATCTGTCGCTATCGCCAAAGGCGCGTGTCCTGACGATATCGGAGAAGCCGATAATGGCGTTAAGGGGCGTGCGCAACTCATGGCTCATATTGGCGAGGAACTCGGATTTCGCCTTGCTGGCGGACACCGCCTGCGCATGCGCGCGGTCCGCTTCGTGCTTGGCCTGGCGCAAATTTTCGATGAGAAGTTCACGGTCCTGCTCCAGGCGCCGGGATTTGTAGAACCGCACATGATGCATGCAGGCTTGCGCCACGATGATGGTGACGTAGAGAACGAGCAACTGGAACAAGCGCAAATGCTTGCCATAGCCGCTGACGAATTCGATCCCCAGGGTAAAAGAGGAAATCGTCACGAGCGAAACGACACCCGCCGTAGCGTGCCATGCGAACATGCTGCTCGCGGCGGCAAGCGTGCAGGCGAGAACGAGGATGGCGAGCAAGTGCCCCTCGCCGGTTGGCCCCGTCCAGAGGGAGAAGCAGAATGTCCCCCAGGCCATCAGTAGGCAAAACAGCGCGAAGGGAATTGTCTTGGCGTTTTCTCGCGCGCGCGTAATGATTTCGTCAGATTGATCAGGCCTACGTAGAAGCACGATCTCATTCACTGCGCTTGCGACCGCCACCATCATCCACGCGAATAACGGACCGCCAGCTCCACTGCGCGTGGAATGAATCGATACCAGGATCAGGCCCGCAAGCGGGAAGGCATAATCGATAACCCGGGCATTTTTGCGCACGAGGTCAAGCTGTGCTTCGAGGATCCACGCCTCGCGATCATCGGCCGGGTTGAGCGACTGCCGGACAGCTTGGCTGAGACGGAACGGTCCATTGATGAACCGCTTCCCAAACGCGGTCAGCGCTGCCGTCCATCGATGAAACATCGAATGCTCCCCGCGTCCGGCTCTGGTCCGGCGGCCACCCATTTCTGTGACACATTGGGGTTAACAGGACTTTTCGAAGCTGACTTAATCGGTGATTAAGGCGTGCAAGCCGTCGCGTCGGCCTCGCCGGAATCGACTCGGCGCATCCGATTGCATCTGCCTCCAGGCGCTGCTAGGCCCTGTTACCATAGTTCTCGCGAGCCGCGTTGCGCGCGAAAATTGCCCTATGGCAGGAGAAGCATGAAAAGCGTATCGGGAAATACGGTTGAGTGCTTCGACGAACCAAAGGGCGATTTTCGCCGCAACCCGAGGGGACGCGCCGTTTTTGGCCGATTGCCGTGTCGC
>DASQIQ010000219.1:0-2045 GCA_035631495.1 Micropepsaceae bacterium | reverse complement strand
CTTGCGATCATCAGACGGGCAAGAAAAGCTCTCTTGGGCATGGGAATCCTCGGCGTGGCTCCTGGCCACTATACCGGGTCTGCCGCTCGAGAGAAAACCACGCGTAGAGCCGCCATTCCCTTAAAATTGCGCCCTTTCTTGCCCCCGCTCCGGCATGCGACCATCCATCCCAATCTCACGGCCTTTCCATGACCAATCGCAAAAATGTCGCCGCCCATATTGCCTATGACGATCTGCGCCAATGGCTGGCCCTGGCGGAGCGCCTCGGCGAGGTGCGCGAGGTCAAAGGGGCAAGCTGGGAGGAGGACATCGGCCTCGCCGCCGAGGCGATCCTCCGTGCCGAGAACGGGCCCTGCGTCGTTTTCGACGAGGTGAAGGGCTGCGCCAAGGGGTTCCGCGTCCTGCTCAACATGTTCGCCGGCACGCGGCGCAACATGACGCTCGGCTTCCCCGATCATCTGACGAAATGGGAGCTATCGGATTCCTATCGCGAGGCCTTTCTCGCCGATCCGAAAATCATTCCGCACGAGATCGTTGCCAACGGCCGGGTGTTGGAGAACATCCTGACGGGCAAGGATGTCGACGTCCTGAAATTCCCCGCGCCCATCTGGCACGAGAAAGATGGCGGCCGCTACATCGGCACCGGCACGTTCAGCATCACGCGCGACCCCGAGGAGAACTGGCTCAATGCCGGCGCCTATCGCGCGCAGGTGCACGACAAGAATTCGGTGGGCCTGGTGATGGCGGCGGGCCATCACGGCGCACAGCATTTCGAGAAATACAAGAAACGCGGCGAGCCCATGCCTGTCGCGATGGTGCTGGGCGGCGATCCGCTATCGTTCTTCTATGGCGGGCTGGAGGTGCCATACGGCACGTTCGAGCTCGACGTGGTGGGCGGCATTCGCGGGAAGCCGATGAAGATGGTGAAGGGCAAGGTCACCGGGCTTCCCTTCCCGGCGGATGCCGAGATCGTGCTGGAAGGATTTGTGCAGCCAGGCAAGACGCGCATCGAAGGGCCGTTCGGCGAATGGACCGGCCATTATGCCGGCGGGGCCAAAGAATGGCCGGTGCTCGACGTGCATGCGATCTATCACCGCAACGATCCCATCCTTGTCGGCGTGCCGCCGATGGGCGCGGGGCCCGATGAGATGGCGCGCTACCGCGCGGTCCTGCGCTCGGCCACCATCAAGGAGAACATGACCAAGGCGGGCGTACCGGGCGTGATGCAGGTGTGGTGTCACGAGGTCGGGGGCGCGCGCTCGTTCCACGCTGTTTCCATTAAGCAGCGCTACCCTGGCCACGCGGTGCAGGCCGGCATGGTGGCGGCGCAATGCGGCGGCTCGGCCTATGCGTCGAAATATATCGTGGTGGTGGACGAGGATGTCGACGCCACCAATCTCGACCATCTGTTATGGGCGATGGTGATGCGCACCGATCCCAAGCATTCCATCCAGTTCATCGATGGCGCGTGGAATTCGCCGGCCGATCCCGCTCTGCCGCCGGAGCGCCGCGCGGCCGGCGACATGACGCATTCGGGCGCCGTGATCAACGGCTGCAAGCCCTATCATTGGCGCGACCAATTCCCGCCGTCGAACACGCCGTCGCCCGAGACGCTGAAGAAGGCGCGCGAAAAATTCGGCTGGCTGCTGGAGAGGAAGTGAGCCTTCGTCCCTCTTTGATTCATTTTCCAACGGTGGCCGCCGCAGGACTCGCGTTCGTCGGCCTGGCTTCAATGACGCTGACGTCAGCGAACGCCCAGGATGCAACATGGGCGGGCAATGGTACATTATTTGGTAATTTTGACGACCCTTTGAATTGGACACTTGCTGTGGTTCCCACCGGCACAGCAAGATTTCAAGCTTCACCTACGGTCGCGATCTCATTTACTGGCAGTGTTGGAACGCTACAATTCACAGCGGGCGCGCCAGAATACTCGTTCAGTCCTAAGTTCCCATTCACTGGCATTCAACTGAACGGTGCTGGCGTTATCAATAATTCGTCCCACGCGCCGATCTTCAGCATGGATCAGGGTCAGTTGGAATTCC
>DASQIQ010000218.1:0-4706 GCA_035631495.1 Micropepsaceae bacterium | reverse complement strand
CTCCAACATTGTCGGCGAAGGCATATTCGCCGGCCGGCTTGTCGTATGGATCGGATTTCTCGGAACGGCCTTTCTCATCCCTGCCATCCTGAGACGCCTCGGGAACGACCCGGTCGCATCGGCATCCGGCGCAATGCTCTTTACCGCCTACAGCGTCGTGCAGTTCAACGTTTACGTCGGCGTCTACGACCCGCAATGGCTTGCCCATGCCGTCATGCTGCTCGGCCTTTGGCTGTATTTCCGCGAACCCGACGCGCCCAGGTCGAGCGTGGCGGCGGGCGTGGTGATGGGATTGGCTCTCTTCATCAAGCACAATATCCTCGCTTTGCCCGTTGCGTTCGTGTTGTGGCTTTTCCTGTATGACCGCCGCGCGAGCTTTCGTTTCGCCGCAGCCGGACTCGTCACAGGCGGTTTGGGTCTGGCCGCGTGCTATGCGGCTTTCGGACCGGATTTTTTCACCGGGCTTCTCGCGCCACGCACTTATAGCGTGATCGACGGCTACCGGTATGGACTGGCGTACCTTGAGCCGATGGAGATTCCCCTCGTCATCTTCGCTTTGGGGGCAATCCTCCTGCGTGATCGCTACGCGAAGTTTTTCCTGCTCTTGGCATCTGTGGCTTTGCCGCTCGGACTCATCGAGCGCACCGGCGCGGGCGTTGCCATCAATTCGGTGTTCGAAGTGGTGATCGCACTATCGCTCGGCGTGGGGCATCTCATGGGACACACACCGATACGCGGGCTTCGCCTTTGGGTGATCGGGGCGTGCGCTACCGCGCTCATCATAAATGTGGGCGTCGGCGCCGACCGCAGCATCTATTTGATAAGGCCCTGGATCGCGCAACAAAGCGCCAAGGCGGCGCAGACGCGCGAACAGATTGCGCTCCTCACAGAGCATCCGGGTCCGGCCATCTGCGAAACGCCCGCGCTTTGTTATTGGGCGCATAAGCCCTTCGAAGTCGATCCCTTCAATTTCGTTCAAGGCGTGCGCGCCGGGATCAAGGACGACAGGGAGTTACTTCAGCGAGTCGCGTCCGGGTATTATGGCGCCGTTGAGGTTATCCCCGGTCTGGGTTCGGACACGCTGGCGGTAATACTGCGCGACTCGCTCACCAACTATCCTCCTCCAAAACGATTTGAAGACCGCGCGTTCTATGTGAAATAATTCGGCGTTCTGGTGGGGTGCGTGCATTACAATACCGGCCGGCTTCGCCTTGCGTTCGCGCGCGAAACGAAAGAGGAACTATGAAAGCGACCAGACGCGTCATCGCGTTCGCGGCGGCATCGTTCGCCGCGGCTTTTCTGCTGCAGGGCAATCTCGCGATACCGGCGGCGGCGGAACAAGTGCCCAACGGGGAACCGCTGAGCAAGACCTATCGGGTGACGCGCGCCAAAGACGTGGAATTTCAGAAGATTGCGCCGTTCAAAGCGTTCGACAATCTCTATTACGTGGGTCCGGGCTATGTGTCGGTATGGCTGTTGACGACACCTGAGGGAGACATCCTGTTCGATTCTGCGCAGGAGCCTTATGTGGATCACGTCATCGGCAATATCCGCAAAGTGGGTGTCGATCCGAAGGACATCAAATACATTCTGCTCAGTCATGGCCACCTCGATCATTTCGGCGGCGCGGCACGGATTCAGGAATTGTCCGGCGCGCGGGTCGGGGCGGTCGAAGAAGACTGGAAGATGATTGAACAGGTCGGAAGCACTCCGGGCCGGGACGGCAGCCTGCCGCCGCGTGTGCCCAAGCGCGACATGGTGCTCAAGGAAGGCGACACACTGGTCCTGGGCGGCCAGACGCTGAAATTTCATCAACATCCGGGACACACCCCAGGCGTGCTGTCGACGGAAGGAATCACCGTCTATGACGGCGGCAAGCCCTACAAGGCATTCGTCTGGGGAGGGTCGGGCTATCGCGGCGGGGTGGCGGAAGCACAACAGGCGATGGAGAGCGCGAAGCGCGTCGCCGAGATCGACGGCATTGACGTGAACCTGCAAGTTCATAGTTGGCTTGGGCGGCCCTATCCGGGCGGCGGTGTGCTGGAACGTTCGCAGAAACTGCCCTCGCGCAAGCCGGGGGACCCACATCCCTTCGTCGACCCCGATGCGTGGACGCTGTGGGTCAGGCAGTCGCAGGAAGCGGCGGTCAAGGATCTTGCCGCAGAATTGCGCAAAGCAAGCCGGTAATCGCGGGTTGGAAGCAGGATTGGCGGGACAGGCGAGAATTCGTCCCCG
Organism: Micropepsaceae bacterium; assembly: GCA_035631495.1. Lineage (GTDB taxonomy): Bacteria > Pseudomonadota > Alphaproteobacteria > Micropepsales > Micropepsaceae > CAIYRG01. The sequence continues at coordinate 2,471 of DASQIQ010000218.1, read as the reverse complement.
CCATTCGATTTGTCAGGAGATGACCATGAGCAATGGGGTGAGAGTTGTGGTCAAGGTCGTGGCGCGAACAGAAGCGATAGCGGAGATCACGGCAATCGTTCTCAAGCTCGCGGCGCAGTCGCGCAAGGAAACTGGTTGCGTCAGCTACGAGGTGCTGAAGGACATGAGCAATGCGGAAATCTTTGTTCTCGTCGAGGAATGGACCAGCCTGGCCGCTCTGGATGCGCACAACAAGACAGCGCATTTCCATGAAGCCGTCAGCAATTCCCAGCCCTTCCTCGCCAAGCCGCTCGAGGTTGGGAGGTATGCGGCGATCGGCTGAGGAATTTACGTCTCATTCCTGATCGCCGCGCAGAGCAGCCAGCTTCCACTCCATTACTGCCTCAGCGGACGCACCGGCCGGATGGCGGATTGGTCTGGTCGAGCCGCGGTATGACCTCACCGGCGCCGCCTTGGCAGGCAACCCAACGAAAATCATGAACGGCATCGTTCCCCTTTAGGCCTTCATCCGCGACGAGCGAGCCGAAGCCATTGGCGGCAACGCTGCCCGAAAGCGTCCCGTCGCGGCAGGACGCCAACTGATCGGCTCCGCTCATCTGGCAATAGGCGAACTGCACGCTGTAGCCGCAATGATTGCGGAAGCCCCAGTGCATGCCGTCGGTCTCGACGCTCAGACATGTCGAGGCGCCCCGTTGATCGGCCGCGCCGGTGGACATCGGCGCATCGTTGGACGCAACAATTTGAGCCGGTGCCGGCTGGGCGACGTCGGCATCGACGGGGTGGACTTCGGAGTTGCGAACTTCGACGGGACGCAGGGGCGCCAAATCGGACTGCTTGAGCGCGGTGGCGCTTAAGGCGGCCGCCGCGGCAGCGGTCGTTGTAGCTGCCGGCGGCATACCGAGACTGCGCGGAAGTCCTACCGGCCGCACGGCAGCATCTGCCTTCGCGGGAATATCGGCGGCGTGGGGTGCGGGGGCAGACGCGCACGCGACCTTGGACGAGGCTGTCTTCCTGTCGGCTGGGGCGGCCAGACCGAGCCTGGTCGCAAATTGGGCAAGCGCCGCCCGGCGCTCATCCAGGCTGAAGACATGACCTTCCGGATACCAAGCCATGCACGAATCATTGGGGGTGGCGATTGTTTCGATCGTCAGGCCGCCCGATGGATTGACCGCCAGCGTCTCGGATGAACCATCGGCATATTGGGCTTCGATTCCGGCGCTCGTTCTGCGGAACACCCCAATGACATTCGCCGCATTGCGGGCGTCGGACACCGTCCCCAGTCTCTCATTGATGAATTCGAACATGGTTTTCTGCACGGCGCCATTCGAGCCAACGATCTCGCGCGCGAGGCCCCCTTCCGCGGGCATCAGCGCGATCGTCGAGCCGTCAATCGCAATGAGCCTCTTGCCGACCATCCCATCGAGCGATGGAGACTGCGCACTGGCCGTGTCCTTGGGCGGAGCCGCGGTTCCTTCCGGCGCCGCGCCAAACCCATTCGTGGCCATTCCGGCGAAAACACACGTAAGCAACACAGTCCTCGCACTCCACATTTAACGCCTCCATATGTATCGGTAGAATCGCGGCGGGGGGACGGCCGCCCGATAGGTGGGACCGTAATATCCGCGATAATAGGTCCCGGGTTGACCGTACCAGTCGTAATAGTAGTCGTTCGCATAAGGGCTGCGCGGGTACGGATCGCGCGCAGCATATCCGTAAGTTCCGGTGTAAGGATCGGGCGCGCGCGCATAGTCGCGACTGTCATAATTGTCGGGGCCGCTGCGATAGCTGCGTTGATCGCTGGGCGGCCATCTCGACTGGTCGTCGGTTGAAGGCGGCGGCGTGCTTGCCGGAGCATCGTCCAAGGCACGATTGGTGGAATTCATGCGCGGAGGCCCTGGCGGAGCGACGATTGCCGGGACGGCTGGGGGGGCCGCCGTTTGCGCCAGTTTTGTTCCTGGGGCAGGCGCGTCGGCGGCTCCTCGTGCGACCGTTGCGCCACCGGGCACATGGTCGCCGCAGCTCGTATAGCTATCGTCGATGGAAATTGGCTGAGAGGAGACAAGCTCCGCCAAATTCTTCTTGTCCTTCAGCGCGATTGCGATGGACGCTGTCGCGTTGCGGCAAAAGCTTTTCAGATTGTCCGCGCTCCGCGCCGAATACACATTCGCGAGCTTCGTCTTGAAGCTATGGTAATCGGCAATGCCGGTGCGCGCGTCGCGGCGCAGAAAATAGCCCTGCAGGGCCTCGTCCGATTTCTGCAGGTCGCCGCGATAGGCTCGGACGAAATCGTTGTAGAGGTCGGCCGTACCACAGGAGAGAGCCGCGACCATGAAGTGCTGCTGCACCGTGGCAGTCTGCAATGCCGTCATATCCTGAGGCCGTACGCAGACGCCTTGAGCCCATACCGGGCCGATCATGCAGGAAAGAGCGAACGCCGCGGCCCCGATACGCTTCGCCATAGCGCAAATCCT
>DASQIQ010000217.1:0-2839 GCA_035631495.1 Micropepsaceae bacterium | reverse complement strand
CGTTCGACTTCGCGCACCACGGCAAAAATGGAAGACGCATCCCACCCGCGCTGCATCAAGCGATTTTGGATAAGTTCCGGATCCGTGGCGCCATCCCGAACGAAAGCCCGCGCCGTGGGGATCACGTCTTCAGAATGCAGGGGGGAGATACGGTGCCAGCGCATGCCCCAGCATCTCGCGCTATAGTTAATGACCTGTTAACCACGATAGTTAATGACCTGTTAACCACGCATTCCAGCTAGGCGAGAGAAGACCACGTCCGGAACGGCGAGAAGCATGAGAGAGGCAAAATGGCAGCGTGGGTGAAGTGCACGGACTCTCAGGAGCGGACGATTTTTCTCAACCTCGATGTCGCACTCAGCATCGTTCCGCTCGAGCGAACGGGCTTGACGAAAGTGACGTTCATCGGGGCCGAAAAGGACAGCGTGGAGGTGAAGGAAACGCCCGACTATCTGATCAAAACCGCAGAAGCCTCACGTGCCACCTGACGATCCGAACCGCCGCGAATGGCCGCCCCCTAATAGGGCCAAAGAAAAGGGCCGGAAGCGATCTTCCGGCCCTTTGATTGCTTGTGGACGGGATGGCCGGGTTAGAAGTCCATGCCACCCATACCGCCGCCGCCACCGCCGCCGCCCATAGGCGCCGACTGCTTTTGCGGATGATCGGCGATCATCGCCTCGGTGGTGATGAGAAGGGCCGCGACGGACGACGCGTTCTGCAGCGCTATGCGCACGACTTTGGTCGGATCGACGATGCCGGCATCGATGAGATCGACATAGCGTTCCATCTGAGCATCGAAGCCATAGGTGCTCGATTTCTGCTCGAGCAGTTTGCCGACGACGATGGACGCTTCCACACCGGAGTTCTCGACGATCTGACGCAGCGGCGTCTGGATTGCCTTCTTGACGATGGCAATTCCGGCATTTTCGTCATCGTTCAGGCCCGAAAGACCGTTCAACGCCTTGGTGGCATAGAGCAACGCTGTGCCGCCGCCGGGAAGGATGCCTTCCTCGACCGCTGCCTTGGTGGCGTTGAGCGCGTCGTCGACACGGTCTTTCTTCTCTTTGACTTCGACTTCGGTCGCGCCGCCGATGCGGATCACTGCGACGCCGCCCGCGAGTTTCGCCAGACGCTCCTGCAGCTTTTCCTTGTCGTAGTCCGAGGTGGTTTCCTCGATCTGCTGCTTGAGCTGGCTGACGCGTGCCTGGATCTCAGCCTTTTTGCCCGCGCCGCTGACGATCGTGGTGTCGTCCTTGGTGATGCGCACGCGCTTGGCCGTGCCGAGCATATTCAGCTTCACGTTCTCGAGCTTGATCCCGAGATCTTCGCTGATCACCTGGCCGCCGGTAACGATGGCGATGTCCTCCAGCATGGATTTGCGCCGGTCGCCGTAACCGGGCGCCTTGACCGACGCGACTTTGAGGCCGCCGCGCAGCTTGTTGACGACGAGGGTGGCGAGCGCTTCGCCCTCGATCTCTTCGGCGATGATGACGAGCGAGCGGCCCGCCTGCACCACGGCTTCGAGGATGGGCAGCATCGGCTGCAGCGAGGAGAGCTTCTTCTCGTGAATGAGAATGTAGGGCTCTTCCAGCTCGCAGATCATCTTTTCGGCGTTGGTGATGAAATAGGGTGAGTTGTAGCCGCGGTCGAACTGCATGCCTTCGACCACTTCCAGTTCGGTCTCGAGCGATTTGGCTTCCTCGACCGTGATCACGCCTTCATTGCCCACTTTCGCCATGGCCTTGGCGATCATCTGGCCGACATCGGCGTCGCCATTGGCCGAGATCGTGCCAATCTGGCGAATCTCGTCGTTCGATTTGACCTTCTTGGAGCGCTTCTTCAGATCGGCAACGACGACCTCGACGGCCTTCTGAATGCCGCGCTTGAGATCCATCGGGTTCATGCCGGCGGCCACCGATTTGGCCCCTTCACGCACGATGGCATGGGCAAGGACGGTCGCGGTCGTGGTGCCGTCGCCTGCGGCGTCATTGGTCTTCTGCGCCACCTCGCGCACCATCTGCGCGCCCATGTTCTCGAACTTGTCGGCGAGCTCGATTTCCTTGGCCACTGTCACGCCGTCCTTGGTGGAGCGCGGCGCTCCGTAGCTCTTATCCAGGACGACATTGCGGCCCTTGGGGCCAAGCGTAATCCTTACCGCGTCGGCCAGAATGTCGACGCCGCGCAGCAATTTCTCGCGCGCGTCGCTACCGAATTTTACGTCTTTGGCTGCCATGTCGTTTCTCCTGATCGGAATGTGAAAAAACGGGCATCAGAAATTCCGATGCCCGTGCTGTTTCTGTCGTAAGGATTACGCCGCCCTCTTCAGGATCTTGCGGCCTTCGATGATGCCGCTGATGTCGGACTCCTTCATGATGAGGAGCTCCTCGCCGCCGATCTTGACTTCGGTGCCCGACCATTTGCCGAACAGCACGAAATCGCCCGGCTTGACTTCGGGCGGTATGCGTTTGCCGTTGTCGTCTAGGGCGCCGGGACCAACAGCGATGATCTCGCCTTCCTGGGGCTTCTCCTGGGCGGTTTCGGGAATGATGATGCCGCCGGCGGTCTTCTCTTCATCCTTGACGCGGCGGACGACCACGCGGTCGCCTAGGGGACGGAATTTCATGGCGTTCTCCTCGATGCAAATGGGCCGTAGGGAGACCAGATTGCAAGTTTTGTGAATTATTTCAGATGATTAGCACTCATTTATTGAGAGTGCTAGATCCCCATGAGAGAGATAGAGACCCCTATGGCGATCTTCAAGAGGCCGCCCGGCAGATACCGGCCTCAGCCGTTGGATTTCCTACCGATAATAGGTCCGGCTACCGAATGCGCCCGGCTG
>DASQIQ010000216.1:0-16136 GCA_035631495.1 Micropepsaceae bacterium | reverse complement strand
CGCGGCTCCCCCTGGGCGCTTGCCCAGGCGCATCTCGTACGGGCCTCGCTCGCCGATGCCCATGGCTGGGATGAGAATGAGCTCGACGACATCTGCCCGATCATGATTTTCCGCACGACGGGCGACCGCATTCAGGACCGGCCGCTCGTGGACGCCGGGGGCAAGGGACTCTTCGTCAAGGAAATCGAGGAGGCATTGCTGGGCGGCGACGCGGACATCGCCGTCCATTCCATGAAGGACATGCCGGCACGCCAGCCGGCCGGACTTACCGTCGCCGCCGTGCTGCCGCGCGAAGACCCGCACGATCTTTTCATCGCCAAGGATGGCGCGCCCTTCGACAAGCTCGACGAAAATTCCCGACTTGGCACAAGCTCGGTGCGCCGTCAGGCCCAGGCCTTGAGGTTGCGGCCCGACCTCAAAATCGTGTCCTTGCGCGGCAATGTCGAGACGCGCCTCCTGAAGCTCGCCCGCGGCGAGGCCGATGCGATCATGCTCGCGCGCGCGGGCGTGGCGCGGCTGAAGCTGGCCCTCCCGGACAGCGAGATTCTGGATTCTTCCCAATGGCTGCCAGCGCTTTGTCAGGGCGCCATCGGCATCGAAATCCGCAGTGAGGATGATCCGGCCCATAGGCTTGTCGAAACCATCGACGATGCACAAACCCATCTCGCTATTGCCTGCGAGCGCGGATTCCTCGCCGCGCTGGACGGCTCCTGCCGCACGCCCATCGCGGGCCTCGCCGAAGTGGAGGGGTCTCATCTTTTCTTTCGCGGCGAAGTGCTGACCGTAGACGGGCGAGAATTCTGGACGGCATCGCGCCAGATCCATTGCGAGGACGCGGAAAGCGAACATTCGCGCGCCCGCGCTTTCGCTGCGGGAGAAGACGCCGCCCGCGAAATCCGGAGTCGAGCGGGTAGCAGGCTGCCACGTTTCTAGGGGCATAAATCATGCGGCTTTTGGTGACCCGACCTCGCGACGACGCGGAAGCCTTCGCGGAAACGCTACGCGCGCGCGGCCATATCGCCATCGTGGCTCCGGTCATGGAGGTGCATGTCATTGCCGGTGAGCCGCTTGCGCTCGACGGCGTGCAAGCGGTGCTTGCGACCAGCGCCAATGGTGTGCGCGCGCTGGCTGCCCGGACAACGCGGCGCGATGTGAGCCTCTATGCCGTGGGTCCTCAAACCGCCGAAGCCGCGCGCGACGCGGGTTTTCCCATCGTCATCAGCGCTGAAGGCGATTCGGCGGCATTGGTCGCGACCGTGGCGCGCGAGGCGGACCCGGCAAAGGGTCTGTTGTTTCATGCTGCGGGCGCGGAAACGGCAGGACGCTTGCGTCAAACCTTGCAGGCGCGCGGTTTCAGGGTCGAAACGGCCGTGCTCTACGAAACCGTCCCCGTCGCGAAATTGCCCGCCGAGGCCGAAGAGGCATTGCGCAACGAGACAGTGGACGGCGTATTCCTGTTCTCGCCGCGCAGCGCCAAAATCTTTGCGGCGCTTGTCGAAGGTGCAGGCTTGGCGGCACAATGCGCGAAACTGATCGCCTGTTGCATCAGCGCCGCGACAGCCGAAGCGCTGAACCCCTTGAGCTTCGCGAGGGTGGCGGTTGCCGGCTCGCCCAATCAGGACGCCATGCTGGATCTCGTTCCCCCGTATGAAGGGATGCAAACAAATCCCTGAGGAACGTAACGCCGCAACCCGTGCTAGTCTCGTTCCTCTTGTCAAAGATTCGGACCCTTCATGAACATTCACGAGTATCAGGCAAAAGAGGTGCTGCGCGCCTATGGTGCGCCGACCCCACGCGGCTTTCCGGCATTTTCCGTCGATGAAGCGGTTGCGGCGGCGAAGAAGCTCCCAGGTCCCGTATGGGTGGTGAAAGCGCAGATCCACGCCGGCGGACGAGGCAAGGGCGGTGGGGTCAAAGTCGTCCGCTCGATCGACGATGTGAAACGCGAAGCGGAACGCATGCTGGGCATGACCCTGATCACCCATCAGACGGGCCCCCATGGCCGCGTGGTGCGCCGGCTTTACATCGAGGAAGGCTCCGACATCGCGCGCGAGCTTTATCTCTCCGCCCTTGTCGATCGCGAGACCTCGCGCGTGGCCTTCATCGCCTCGACCGAAGGGGGCATGGACATCGAAGAGGTGGCCAAGAAGACGCCGGAGAAGATCCAAACCTTCCGCATCGATCCCGCCGCCGGTTACAGCGCCCATACCGGGCGTTCCATTGCCGCGGCGCTGAATCTTTCGGGCGATTCTGCCAAGCAGATCGGCGCGATCATCGGCAGTCTCAACAACGCCTTCGTCGAGAAGGATATGAGCCTGCTCGAGATCAATCCGCTGGTCGTCACCACAGCGGGCCAGGTGATCTGTCTCGATGCCAAGGTCAATTTCGACGACAATGCGCTCTATCGTCATGCCGATATCCAAGCACTGCGCGATCCGGACGAGGAGGACCCCACCGAGCGGGAAGCGGCCAAATACGATCTGAATTACATCAAGCTCGACGGCTCGATCGGCTGCATGGTCAACGGCGCGGGCCTTGCCATGGCGACCATGGACATCATCAAGCTCTATGGTTCGGAGCCGGCGAATTTTCTCGACGTCGGCGGCGGCGCCTCGAAAGAGAAGGTGACCGCGGCGTTGAAGATCATCCTCTCCGATCCGAATGTGAAAGGCATTCTTGTCAACATCTTCGGCGGCATCATGCGTTGCGACATCATCGCCAATGGCATCGTCGCCGCCGCGAAAGAGGTGGCGCTCTCGGTGCCCGTGGTGGTGCGTCTGGAAGGCACCAATGTCGAGCAGGGCAAGGAGATCTTGGCCAAGTCTGGCCTCGCCATCATCTCCGCCAGCGATCTTGCCGACGCCGCCCAGAAGATCGTCAAAGCCGTGAAGGCGCGCTGAACATGTCCATTCTTGTCGACAAGAATACCAAGGTCATCTGCCAGGGCTTCACCGGCGCGCAGGGCACGTTTCATTCCGAGCAAGCGATTGCCTATGGCACCAAGATGGTGGGCGGCGTCTCGCCCGGCAAAGGCGGCCGCACCCATCTGAACCTGCCGGTGTTCGAAACCGTGCACGAGGCGAAGGAGAAGACCGGCGCCACGGCGAGCGCGATCTATGTGCCGCCTCCCTTTGCCGCCGATGCCATCCTGGAAGCGATCGACGCCGGCATCGCGCTGATCGTCTGCATCACCGAGGGGATTCCGGTGCTCGACATGGTGCGCGTGAAGCGGGCTTTGTGCGGCTCAGCCTCGCGCCTCATCGGTCCGAATTGTCCCGGAGTCATCACGCCCAACGAATGCAAGATCGGCATCATGCCCGGGCACATCCATCGCCGGGGTTCGGTCGGAATCCTTTCACGTTCCGGCACGCTGACCTATGAAGCGGTGGCGCAGACGACGGCGGCAGGGCTCGGCCAGACAACCTGCGTCGGCATCGGAGGCGATCCGGTCAAAGGCACCGAGTTCATCGACGTCTTGGAGCTATTCCTCGCCGATCCCGAAACCAAGTCCCTGATCATGATCGGCGAGATCGGTGGCGCCGCCGAGGAAGACGCTGCCGATTTCCTCAAGCGCTCCAGAGTCAAGAAACCCACCGTCGGCTTCATTGCCGGGGTGACCGCGCCGCCCGGCCGCCGCATGGGCCATGCCGGCGCCATCATCTCCGGGGGCAAGGGCGATGCGGGCTCCAAGATCGAGGCGATGAAGTCTGCCGGCATCCGCGTCTCGCCCAACCCGGCGGCGCTCGGCACCACCCTGGCGGAACTGCTTAAGGGCTCTTAAATTCGCCATGTAATCTTAAGATAAGTGCGTTAGGCCTAGATCGTATTGGCGCGTTTCCTGAAGAGGAATCGGCAGCGGGGCAGTCTCCGCGTCGTCTTTCAGATCTGAGATTCCTAGCAAGCTTTTGAAATGACCGCGGAATCAAAACAAAATCGGACCCCCAAAGGAACCTCTCCCAACGAGGTTCTGGATGCCACATCCTTTCTGTTCGGCACCAATGCTGCCTTCATCGAAGGCCTCTACGCCCAATATTTGAGCGACCCCAATTCGGTCGATGGCACCTGGCGGGCGTTTTTCGAGGCGCTCGGCGATCGCGGGCTGAACCCCACACAATTGGGCCGCGGACCCTCCTGGCGCCGCGATACCAAGCTGCGGACGGAAACCAGCGATTTCGTTTCCGCCCTGACCGGCGACCCTGGCCCGGCGCCCAAAAGACCGGTCGCCACCCCGATACCCCCCGCGGCGCATCCCGAAGCGGCCGAAGCCGAGGCGCAAGCCTCCATCCGCGCCATCCAACTGGTGCGCGCTTTTCGCGTCATCGGCCATCTGGAGGCCAATCTGGATCCATTGGGGCTGGAGAAAAGAAGGTCCCTGCCGCAATTGCAACCTTCGTTCTACGGCTTTCACGAGTCCGACCTCGACCGTCCCATCTTCATCGACGGCGTCACGATGGGGATGGAAACCGCCACCCCGCGCCAGCTCGTTCAGATCTTGCGGCGCATCTATTGCGGCTCGATCGGCTATGAGTTCATGCACATCAACGATCCCGAGCAGCGCGACTGGCTTCAGCGGCGCATCGAGGGACCGGACAAGGCCATCAGCTTCACGCTGCAAGGCAAGCGCGCGATTCTGAACAAGCTCATCGAAGCGGAGGCCTTCGAGAAATTCTGCGCCGTGAAATTCGTCGGCACCAAACGATTCGGCCTGGACGGCGGCGAGGCGATGATCCCGGCTATGGAGCAGATCATCAAACGCGGCGGTCAGCTCGGCGTCAAAGACATCGTGCTCGGCATGCCCCATCGCGGCCGCCTCAATATGCTGGCGAATGTGATGGCAAAGCCCTATCGCCAGCTCTTCCACGAATTCCAAGGCGGCTCGGCCAAACCCTCGGATGTGCAAGGGTCGGGCGATGTCAAATATCATCTCGGCGCCTCGTCGGATCGCGCTTTCGACGGCAACAATGTCCATCTCTCGCTCACCGCGAACCCTTCGCATCTCGAAGCGGTGGATCCGGTGGTGTTGGGAAAGTCGCGCGCCAAGCAGTTTCAATATGGCGACAAGGTCACCCGCACCTCGGTGATGCCGCTGCTCTTGCATGGCGATGCCGCGTTCGCCGGCCAGGGCGTGGTGGCCGAATGTTTCGCCATGTCGGGGGTCAAAGGATTCCGCACCGGCGGCACGATCCATTTCATCGTCAACAACCAGATCGGCTTCACCACAGCGCCGGCCTATGCGCGCTCCTCCCCCTATCCGTCGGACGTCGCCTTGATGGTTCAGGCGCCAATCTTCCATGTGAATGGCGATGATCCCGAGGCCGTGGTGCATTGCTCCCGCATTGCGACCGAGTTTCGGCAATTGTTCCATAAGGACGTTGTCATCGACATGTTCTGCTATCGCCGCTTTGGTCATAACGAAAGCGACGAACCGTTCTTTACACAGCCTTTGATGTATCGCGCCATCAAAGACCATCCGACCACGCTCGAGATTTATTCGAAACAGCTTATCCAAGAGAGCGTCGTCACCGAAGCCGAAGTCGCCGAGATGATCGCCGCGTTCCAGAAGCGGCTCGAGGACGAACTTGCCGTCGCGCAGTCGCATCTGCCCAACAAGGCCGATTGGCTCGACGGCGCCTGGACGGGGCTTGAGCCCGCGCCGCGCGGCGATCGCCGCGGCACGACCGAGGTCGATCTCGAGACCCTGAAAAATGTCGGCTTTGCCATCTCGCATGTTCCCGAGAACCTCGGCGTTCACAAGACCATCGCGCGCCTCATGCAGGCCAAGCGCAAGATGATCGAGAGCGGCGAGGGCATCGACTGGGCGACAGGCGAAGCGCTTGCCTTCGGTACGCTTCTGGACGACGGTTTTCCGGTGCGCCTTTCGGGTCAGGATTCCTCGCGCGGGACATTCTCGCAGCGCCATGCGGTGCTGGTCGATCAGGTAACCGAAGAGCGCTACGTACCGCTCAACCACATCCGCGGCGGGCAGCCGGAATTCGAAGTGATCGATTCGCTGCTCTCCGAAGAAGCCGTTGTCGGCTTCGAATATGGCTACAGCCTCGCCGAGCCCAAGACGCTGGTGCTGTGGGAGGCGCAGTTCGGCGATTTCGCCAACAGCGCGCAGGTCATCATCGATCAGTTCATCGCTTCGGGCGAGATGAAATGGCTGCGTATGTCGGGCCTCGTTTTGCTGCTGCCGCACGGCTATGAGGGCCAGGGGCCGGAACACTCCTCCGCCCGGCTCGAGCGTTATTTGCAGCTTTGCGCCGACGACAACATGCAGGTCGCCTGCTGCACCACGCCGGCGAATTATTTTCACGTGCTGCGGCGGCAGATGCAGCGCAATTTCCGCAAGCCGCTGGTTCTGATGACGCCCAAGTCTCTGCTCCGCCATAAGCGGGCGGTATCTAGAATGTCCGAATTCGGACCGGGCTCGTCGTTTCACCGCGTGCTTTGGGACGATGCCGTGTCGGCGCCCGATACGACCACGATCAAGCCGGTTTCCAACGAAGAGGTTGCGCGGGTCGTACTGTGCAGCGGCAAGGTCTATTATGACCTGTTCGAGGAGCGCGAGAAACGTCGCGAGAATCGAATCCAGCTTTTGCGCATCGAACAGCTTTATCCCTTCCCGGGTCTGGCGCTGACCGACGAGCTGACGCGGTTTCCCAATGCCGAGATCATCTGGTGCCAGGAAGAGCCCAAGAATCAGGGCGCCTGGACGTTTATCGCGCCCAATATCGAAAGCGTCATGGAACAATTGGGACTCAAGGGACCGCTGCGCTATACCGGGCGCAAAGCCTCCGCCTCGCCCGCCGCGGGCCAGATGAGCAAGCACCAGGAAGAGCTCAAGGATTTTCTCAACGACGCACTGTCGCTGTAATCAATCGGCAGAAGAGACCGGAAGATGAGTATTGAAATCAAAGTGCCGGCGATGGGGGAATCCGTCACCGAGGCCACCATTGCCCGCTGGCTGAAGAAGGAAGGCGATGCCGTCAAGCAGGACGAGACCATCGTCGAGCTTGAAACCGACAAGGTGAATGTCGAGGTGCCCTCGCCCGCCGCCGGCGTGCTGGAACATATCGAAATTCCGCAGGGCGGCACGGTGAATGTCGGCACGGTGATCGGCCAGGTTAGCGAAGGGGCGGCGGCGGCGAAGCCGGCGACGGCGCCTGCGCCCAAAATCGAAAAACCCGAAGCGAAAGCTCCCGCTCCTGCCGCTGCGCCCGTTCCACCACCGCCGCCTTCGGTGCGGCGCATTGCCGAAGAGGAGAAGCTCGACACGAGCGCAATCCAAGGCTCCGGCAAACGCGGCCAAGTGACCAAAGCCGACGCGCTGGCCGCGCTCGAAGCGGTGAAGCCTGCTTCCGTCGCACGGCCGGCACCCGCGCCATCCGGCCCGCGGGCTCGGGCCGAGCGCGAAGAGCGCGTGCCGATGTCGCGGCTGCGCAAGACGATCGCGCTGCGCCTGAAGGAAAGTCAGGAGATTGCCGCCCAGCTCACCACCTTCAACGAAGCGGACATGTCCAAGGTGATCGCGGCGCGCGCGGCCTATAAGGACAATTTCGAAAAGAAACATGCCGTCAAGCTGGGCTTCATGGGCTTTTTCGTGAAGGCCTGTGTCGCGGCGCTCAAAGAAATCCCCTCGGTCAATGCCGAGATCGACGGCGACGACATCGTCTACAAGAATTACTACGACATCGGCGTTGCGGTCTCGACCGAGCGAGGCCTGGTGGTGCCGGTGGTGCGCAACGCCGACCAGCTCTCGCTGGCGGATATCGAGAAGCAGATCGGCGACTTCGCGGTGCGCGCGCGCGACAACAAATTGAAGCTCGAAGAATTGCTGGGCGGCACCTTCACCATTACCAATGGCGGGGTGTTCGGTTCGCTGATGTCCACGCCGATTCTGAATCTGCCGCAGACCGGCATTCTGGGCATGCACAAGATCCAGAATCGCCCGATTGCAGTCGGCGACAAAATCGAGATCCGCCCAATGATGTATCTGGCGCTGTCCTATGATCACCGGTTGGTGGATGGACGCGAGGCCGTCACCTTCCTGGTGCGCGTGAAGGAAAACATCGAAGACCCGCAGCGCCTGCTGCTGGATCTGTAAATCCATGGCCGACAATTTCGACGCCGTCGTCATCGGGGGTGGACCGGGCGGCTACAATTGCGCGATTCGCCTCGGTCAGCTCGGACTTTCAGCAGCCTGCGTCGACAAGCGCGGCTCGTTCGGCGGCACCTGCCTGAATATCGGCTGCATCCCTTCCAAGGCGCTGCTGCATGCGAGCGATCTCTACGAGCTGGCGCGGCACGATTTTCCCCGCTTCGGCATCACCGGGACGCCGGGCATCGATCTCTCCGCGATGATGGCGCAAAAAGACAAGGTCGTCGGCGAGCTGACCAAGGGCGTCGAGTACCTGTTCAAGAAGAACAAGGTCGAAGGGATTGTCGGCGAGGCGAAGATCGCCGCACCGGGCAAGGTTACCGTACGAACCAAAGACGGTACGCGCGACATTTCCGCAAAACACATCGTCATCGCTACCGGCTCCGATGTCGCCCCGCTTCCCGGCATCACCATCGACGAAAAGAAGATCGTGTCGTCCACCGGCGCGCTATCGCTCAACCCCGTTCCCAAGCGCCTCTTGGTGGTGGGCGCGGGCGTGATCGGACTCGAGCTGGGTTCGGTCTGGCGGCGGCTCGGCTCAGGGGTCTTGGTCGTTGAATTCCTCGACCGCATCGTGCCGGGCGTGGATGGCGAAGTGGCCAAACAATTCCAGCGCCTGCTGGAACGCCAGGGCATGACATTCAAGCTCGCGAGCAAGGTCGTGGGAGTCGAAACGACCGACGCGGCTCTCCGCGTCGCCGTCGAGCCCGCCAAGGGGGGGCCGCGGGAAAATTTCGACGCCGATGTGATGCTCATCGCCATTGGACGCCGTCCGTATACGGATGGGCTCGGACTGGACGAGGCCGGCGTCAAACGCGATTCGCGCGGGCGCGTCGTGACCGACGACCATTTCCGCACCAATATATCGGGCATCTGGGCTATCGGCGACGTGCGAGAGGGGGCCATGCTCGCACACAAGGCCGAAGATGAGGCCGTCGCCTGCGCCGAACGCATCGCGGGGCGTGCGGGCCACGTGAATTACGACGCGATCCCGTCGGTGATCTACACCTATCCCGAAGTGGCGGTGGTGGGGAAAACCGAAGAGGAATTGAAAGCGGCGGGAATCGCCTACAAGATCGGCAAGGTCCCCTTCACGGCGAATGCGCGCGCCAAGACCATTCTCTCCACCGAAGGCTTCGTGAAGATTCTCGCGGATGCGAAGACCGACCGCGTGCTTGGCGTGCATATGATTGGCCCCGACGTCGGCAACATGATCGGGGAAGCCTCGCTGGCGATCGAGTTCTCCGCCTCATCCGAAGATATCGCGCGCACCAGCCATGCGCATCCGACGCTGACCGAAGCCATCCGCCAGGCGGCCATGGGCGTCGGCGGTTGGACCATGCAGATGTGAAAGCGGAGGCTCGCCATACGAAAAGCCCCGCGGGTCTCCCCGCGGGGCTTTACTATTTCACACTCGTACTTAGCCCTTGTCGAATTTCAGGTTCAACGCGCCGATTCCGGCCGCGACGTTCAAGCCGGTATTGCCTTCGATGCTGACCGGCTGCAGCGCGATGGATTTGTCGAAGCCGCCGAGCAGAACATTGGCGCCAACGCCCGCGCCCACGGTCGCGCTCGCCGACACGCCGCCATAGCCGCCTTCCAGCGCGCCCGGCTTCATGTCAGAGGACGGAGCGACCACGTCCCAGATAAGAACGCCGCCTTTGGTATAGCCGATGTCCACGCCGACCTTGGAAATGCTGCCGATGTAATGTTCGCCGAAACCTTTGTTCGGCACATAATTGCAGCGCACGTCCTTGGACGAGCCGAGGATATAGCCCCAGCCGCTGTCGACGTTGCAGGTCAGAACGCCAATCTTCACGCCGGCCGCTTGTGCCGGCATCGCAAGCCAAGCCGAAGCCGCAAATACCGCCACGCCAATCGTCATGCCAATTCTGTTCAACATTTTAGCCTCCATATTTCCCCATCAACGAAGGGCAAACGAAATCGTTCGCCGCGACGCTAGCAACGCGTCCGGCACTGCGGAGAAAACGTGCACCTGCGGGAGTGGTTCCGATTCGATGATTACGGTCTGGTCACCCAGGGGCCATGCGTTCGGGCGTGCGCACATGTTCGGGGCGGAATCCAATGCCGACCAAGCGTGCCGGGATGCGCCGCAGGAAAGCAAAACGATTAAGCAGCTTAACCGCAAAGGGCGGCTTCGGGTCTTGCTTTAGCGCCAGAACGCGAGTCATGACGCGATCCTGCACAATCATTTGAAGCTTTTGCGTCAGGTAAGTCGGAAGCTCGCGGCGCTTCTGGATCTTTTCAAGTTCGGCAAGCGACGGCACGCCGTTATGCAGAGGGGCCGCCAGGATGTTGGCCGCCGCCACCGCGTCCTGCACCGCGAGATTGATGCCGACACCGCCGATCGGCGACATGGCATGCGCGCAATCACCGATGCAGAGCAGCCCAGGTCTGCACCATTTCTCCAAGCGGTCGACCGTGACGGTGAGAAGCTTGATCTGATCCCAATCGGTCAGCTCCGCGACGCGATCGGAAAATTCGGGCGCCACACGCAGGATGAGTCTGCGGAAAGACTCCAATCCGGCCTGGCGGGCCGCTTCCGCGCTGCCCTTGGGAATCACGAAGGCGCACTGCCAATAATCGCCGCGGTCGAGAGTCACGAAGATCGCGCCCGCCGCGATGCGCCCGAGCGTCGTGGCGGAATCGCTCATCCTCTTGGAGAGCCGCATCCAGAACACGTCGATAGGAACCCCGAACTCTTTGCGCGGAAGGCGCGCCTGTTCGCGCACGATGGAATGGCGCCCGTCGGCGCCCACAACGAGATCGGCCTCAACCAATAGCGATCCGCCCGGCGTGTTTGCTTGAACACCGGTGATGCGATTTTCCTCGGTAAGGAGCCCGGTGACTTCGGCTTCCATCAGGAGGTGAAAATTGGGATAGCGCCTCGCGCGCGTCGCGAGGAAATCGAGAAAGTCCCATTGCGGCATCAGGGCGATGAATTTGCAATGGGACGGCACGTGGGAAAAATCCGCAAGGCGTACCGGCACGCCGCCAATCACGCCGGAAAGCTCCTTCAGTTCCTGATGCGGGCGTTTGAGGAATTCGTCTAGCAGGCCAAGTTCGTAGATAATTTCCAACGTAGAAGGGTGCACGGTGTCGCCGCGGAAATCTCGCAGGAAATCGCCGTGCTTTTCGAGTACCATGACATCCACGCCCGCGCGGGCGAGCAGGAACCCCAGCACCATGCCGGCGGGGCCGCCGCCCACGATGCAGCAGGAGGTCCGCCGGGTCTGAGGACGCGGAGCCGGGGCCAAATCGTCACCTTTTGTCGGAACCGCGGAGACGCTAGACCATCGCACGGCAAGCTTCCGCGCAAGAGCCGCAGGCATCAACGCATTCTTCCATGCCCATGAGCTTTTCGCAGTCGCGGGCACAGACCTCGCAGACCTCCGCGCAGAGGGCGCAGGTCTGGCGGTGGAATTGACTCTTATGCGCCATGAGATCGGCGGCCAATTGGCAGACCGCGACGCAATCCATCATCAGCCGGAAATGCTGCGGGCGGACATGATCGCCGCCCATTTCGAGACATTCCGTCATGGCCGAGGCGAGACAAACCGCATGGCAGCGCAGGCATTGTTCGATGCAATGACGGGTTTCATGGGAGAACTGATTCATCTTTTAACCCCGGGTGGCTCGGCTTGGCAGGAACGCCGCGGCCGCGGCCTGCGTTCCGCCGGCGCTGCTTTCCATTATCTTCATCCCGCGCACTCGGCAGAAGCCCCGTTTTTCGCTAATTTGGGCAGGAGGCGGGAAACGCTTCGAGAATCGGGAGGCCATCATGTCGGACGAAACAGCGGATCGGTTGGGACGGCGCAGTTTTCTCAATCGGATGGCCTTGACCGCGGGCGCGGCACGCCTTGCCCCGACGCTGATTGCCGCAACGGCCCCGGCCGCATTTGCAGCCGTGCCCGCCACTGCCGCTGAAACAGCCGCGCCCAAAGGCGAGAGCGGCTACACGCCCAAACTCGCGGCCTATGCGTCAGCGCTGCGTTACGAAGAAATCCCCCCCGAGGTGAAACAGCGCATCAAGGACTGCATCACCGACACGGTCGCGGTGATCCTTTACGGAGGCAAGCTGCCGTGGAGCCAGATGGTCATCGCCCATGCCAAGCGCACCGGACCCAATGGGAAGAGTCACATTCTCGGCACCGGCGGCATGATGGTACAGGCGCCATCGGCGGCGCTGGCGCATGGCGCCATGACCCACGCATTCGAGCTCGACAATCTCACCGATCCCGATTCGGGTTCGCATCCGGGCGCCAGCATGTTCTCCTCCGGACTTGCGGTGGCGCAGGAACGCGGCCTTGGCGGCGCTGAGCTGATCACCGGGATGACGGCAGGCGCCGAAGTGATGATCCGCATCGGACACGCGGCCAAAGGCACGCTCGAGCCGCGCGGCTTTCATGCGCCGGGGACCACGGGCCCGTTCGGCGGCGCCGTGACCGTGGCCAGACTGATGCAATTGGACGCCGGCAAGATGACCAACGCGCTCGGCATCGCCGGATCGCTCTCCGGCGGATTGCTGGAGTTCGCCCATTCCAACACCGGCGCCATGGTGAAAAAACTGCATCTCGGGCGGGCGGCGGAATCGGGCGTGCTGGCGGCGAGCCTTGCCTCCGAAGGCTTCACCGGACCCGACACGGTTCTGGAAGGCGAGTCGGGATATCTGCGCGCGTTCTGCAACGACCACGATTCGACGGAGCTGACTCGCGGCCTCGGACAGGACCATATGGCCATGTCCATCATGGTGAAGCGCTTTGCCTGCCACATCACCGCGCATCGCCCCGTCGAAGCGATGCTCGATCTCAAGAACCAGTACAAATTTTCCGCCGCCGACGTGGAATCGATCAGCGTCACCGGCAATCAACGCATGGCGACGACCAACAATATCCCCGTGCCGCCCGACGTGCTGCTGGCGCAATACAGCATTCCGTTCTCGGTGGCGCTCTCGCTCTATCGCAATCCGATCGATCCGGATTCCTTCGACGAGAACGTCATGCACGATCCGCAGATTCTCGCCATGGCGGCGCGCGTGAAAATGCTGACCGCACCGGGCCAGAGCAGGGAGGATCTTGCCAGCACCGTTGCCGTCACGTTGAAGGGCGGGCGCATTGTCACGCAGCGCGTCACCGCCTTCATGGGGACACCGACGCGGCCGCTCGACCGTGCCGGCATGCGCGAGAAATTCATGCTGCTGACCAAGCGTTTCCCGAGCGCCGACATGGCGCGGCTGTTCGACCGGCTGCAAAACCTGGAAAGCGAAAAGACGCTGGACTGGATCAGCGCGTAAGACTCGTCACTGCAGTGGCGGTGTTGCGCGCGCGCAAGTGGCGGCGCGCTGGAGCAGAAACGCGCGCTCGCGCGCATTACGCGTGAGTGATGCCGCGCGCTCGAACTCGACGCGCGCTTCCTCATGCCGCGCGAGCTTGGCGAGAAGATCGCCGCGCACGCTCGGCAAGAGATGATAGGCTTTGAGCGAGGGCTCGTCCGCCAGCGTATCGACGAGTTCGAGGCCCACGGCCGGACCGAAAGCCATGGCTAGGGCGACGGCGCGATTGAGTTCGACGACAGGCGATGGAAGAAGCCGCGCGAGTGCTTCGTAAAGCGAAGCGATCCGTGTCCAGTCGGTTTCCTCAGCCTTGCCCGCGCGGGCATGACAGGCAGCGATGGCGGCTTGCAACGCGTAGGGGCCCTGTTCTCCGCCGAGCGCCTCGGCGCGCGCCAGCGCGGCAAACCCGCGCCGAATCAGCATCTGATCCCAGCGCGCGCGGTTCTGCTCGAGAAGCAGAATCGGTTCTCCCGACGGACCGGTCCGCGCCCGCGCCCGCGACGCCTGGATCTCCATCAGCGCGACAAGGCCGTGGACCTCCGGCTCCCGTTGCGCAAGCTCAGCGAGAATGCGCCCCAAGCGCAGCGCTTCCTCGCAGAGCTGTGGCCGCATCCAATCATCGCCTGCGGTTGCCGAATAGCCCTCGTTGAAGACGAGGTAGAGAACTTCGAGCACCGACGACAGGCGAGCGGCGAGCTCGCCGCCGCGCGGAACCTCGAAGGGAATCTGCTCCTTGGCGAGGGTGCGTTTGGCCCGCACGATGCGCTGGGCGATGGTCGGCTCGGGGACCAGGAAGGCGCGCGCGATCTCCTCGGTCGTCAGCCCGCCGATCAGGCGGAGCGTGAGCGCCACGCGCGCCTCGGTCGAGAGCACGGGATGGCAGGACGTGAACATCAGACGCAGGAGATCATCGCCGACATCATCGTCGAGTGCAGCGTCGGGATCGGGCGTGGCCATCTCGTGTTGGGCCTCGATCTCGCGGGCAAGCTCGTCCTCTTTGCGCGCGAGCAGTTTTTTCCTGCGGAGCAGGTCAAAAGCGCGGTGCTTCGCGGTGGCCATCAGCCAGGCACCGGGATTGTCGGGAACACCCGCCTCTGGCCACTGCTTGAGCGCAGCAACGAGGGCATCCTGGGCGAGTTCTTCGGCCACGCCGACATCGCGCACGATGCGCGCGAGCCCGGCAATCAGCCGAGCGGATTCGATCCTCCAGACCGCGTCGATGGTGCGATGTATGTCGGTAGCCGTCACCGGCTACCGACTAAAGCATCTTCCTTCGCTCGCGCAAGCCGAGGACAAGTGCGGCCCTCAGTTAGCCTCGTCAAAACAGACGCCGACTTCGCGCACTTCGACCGTTGCCCACTCGGCCGCCGGACACTCTTGCGCAATCCCGATCGCCTGCGCCTTGGTTGCGCAATCGATCAGAAAAAATCCGCCAACGATTTCCTTGGATTCGGCGAAAGGGCCATCGAGGATTGTGCGCTTGCCGTGCCGAACCTCGATCCGCACGCCTTCGGCATCGGACTTCAGCGCATCGCTGGCCTTGAGCACGCCGCGCGCCTTGAGGTCTTCGCCAAAGCGCAGCATGCGCTCATAGGCGAGACGCCCATCTTCTAAGGGCCGGGTTCGTCTTTTTTCACCCGGCTCCAAGATCAGCAACATATACGCCATCGCGCCCTCTCCGTAGCCAATCATGACGATAACGCTCTCGCGCCGGCGGCGCCAAGGCACCGGTTAGCTGGTCTTTTCCTCGCAATTGACCATCCACGGAATGCCAAAGCGATCGACGAGCATGCCAAAGCGGATCGCCCAGAAGGTCTTCTGAAGCGGCATTCGCACCGTGCCGTTTTCCGCCAAAGCGGGGAAGATGCGTTCGGCATCTTCGGGTCTATCGACGATCAGGCTCACCGAGAAGCCTTGGGGTTGCTGAAAGTGACCGGGCGGTGCATCGGAACCCATCAGCACCTGATCGCCGATGACCATGCGCGCATGGATGATTTTTCCGCGCCATTCCGGCGGCACCTGATTCTCCGCCGGCGTGCCGGCATGGGTCATCATGGCAACGATCCTGCCGCCGAGAAGCTCTGCGTAGAATTTGAACGCGGCCTCGCATTGCCCGTTGAAGAAAAGATAGGGATTGAGTTGCATCGCACACTCCTTCGTCTGTTTGCCTAGGCAAAATCGGTTGGTTCGTACAATTGGCGAAGCTCACATTCGCCCTCGCCTGCCACTTTGAGGAAATGTTTGGTCAGCTCAATCGCCTCCGCCTTGGACTTGGCTTGCAGCAGCGCAAAGCCGCCAACCAGTTCCTTGGCTTCCGTGAAAGGCCCGTCGGTCGCCGTCAGCTTCTCACCGGTGCGGCGAACGCGAGCGCCCTTGGAACTCGGCAGGCAGCCTTCGGTCGCGAGCAGCGTGCCGGCCTTCGTCATCTCGTCGATGAGCTTTCCCATCTCTGCCATGTGCTGCGGGGTAGGAGGCTCGTTGTTCTCCTTTACCCTGTAGATCGATAGAAATCGCATTGTCGTGTTCCCTTTCGTTACTTTTTCGCGCCGGCTTGCGCGCGCAGTTTCTCCTCGGCCTGTTTCAGCTCTGGCGTCAGCGCCTCGCCGAAATCATCGGCCTCGA
>DASQIQ010000215.1:0-1642 GCA_035631495.1 Micropepsaceae bacterium | reverse complement strand
GAGGCCGAACCCGTCTATCAGGGCGAGGAGGCCGATATCGTACGCGAGATCAAGGAACTGATCGACACGCGGGTGCGCCCGGCCGTGGCGGCCGATGGCGGCGACATCATCTTCAAGGGCTTCGACGGCGGTTCGGGAACGGTGTTCCTTCATCTTCAGGGAAGCTGCGCCGGCTGCCCGTCTTCGACCATCACGCTGAGAAACGGCATCGAGAATATGCTCCGTCATTACATTCCCGAAGTGTCGGCCGTCGAATCCGTTTAACCCCTCCGTATGCGGCGAATCGTCTTTTCGCGCCGAGTCCTGATGCGGCTGGTCGCTTGACCACGACGGGCCTTCGCAGCCAAGCTTGCACAATGCCGTCCGCCATTTCCTAGAGTGGCGGACTTCTCAGGATAGTCGCGGTGAAATTCTATTCGCAGGTCGGCCAGGACCGTTTCCTTCTGGAGAATTTCTTCCGCGGCAGACGCGGCGGCGTCTTCCTCGACATCGGCGCCTATGACGGCGAAACGTTCAGCAACACCCTGTTCTTCGAAAAGACGATGGGATGGACCGGGTTGTGTGTCGAGCCCCTCCCTTCGGCATTCGCCAAGCTAAGGGCCACGCGCAAGACGGCGGCTTGCGAGAACATTTGCGTCGCCGATTTCGAGGGCGACGCAGAGTTTTGTGAGACCGACGATCGCAACGGTCCGAACGAGCGCATGTTCAGCGGCCTGGCCGCCACATTCGATCCGCGTCATTGGCAGCGCATCGAAGCCATGAAACAGAACCGCACCACGCGCACCGTGAAAGTGACCAAGCTTTCCACGCTGCTCGCCAAACATTCCCTGTTCGATATCGATTATTGCTCGATCGATACCGAGGGCTCGGAGCTCGCCATCCTTTCGGATTTCGATCCGTCGCGCTTTCGGATCAAGGTGCTGACGGTCGAGAACAATTGGGATCATCCTGCCATCCCCAAGCTCATGCAAGAAAAGGGCTACGAGCTCTTCGCCAAATTGGAGCAGGATTATGTTTTCAAGCGCGGCGACGTGAAGGCGCTGCCCCGCACCAGCGTGATTTGCGCGGTATGGAGCGGCGATCCCAATCGGCACGAGCTTCTTCGCGGACATGTGGAAAATCTGGCGCGGCAGACGGCGCCGATCGAATCCATCTATGTGTTCGATGCCGGCGATGAGCCGCCGTCATGGCTGGACGCGCGCGCGATTTGTGTGAAGGAACCCCTCACCATCTATCAGGCGTGGAATGTGGCGCTTTCGCTTGTCGCCACGCCGCTGGCGATGAACCTCAATCTCGATGACCGGCTCGCGCCCGACGCGGTCGAGATGCTGGAATTGGAATTGCTCAAAAACCACGCCGCGGCTGCCGGCGGCGAATGGAAGATCTGTTATTCGCAAAGCGAGACCGACAGGGTTGAGCTCTGCTATCCCGCCCATCGCCTCCCCTACGTGCCGGATTGGCCGCCCAAGCCGGGCACGCTGACGCGCCTGGGCAGCGGCACGGGCAACCGCGGCACGCTCGGCCCCGCCACCATATGGCGGATGGAGACCCATGTCGGAATGCCTCGTTTCCCCTGGCGTCTGCGCGATGGGACGTTGCTCCAAGCCGGGGCCGATCTCGCCTGGTGGCAGATGCTGAGGAA